>JAFRPB010000153.1 GCA_017429345.1 Clostridia bacterium
GGTTAAATCTATTGAAAAATATACAATTTCTCCGCCTCGCCACCCCCACCGCAAGGGGTGCGGATCGCCGGTGGCGATCTCTGCCGCAGGCAGAAGCACCGACCGAGCCGGCAGGCGAGACTTGGGGATGCCTTCGCCGTCAATCGGGCGGTCATGCCCGCCCCTACAAATAGCCTCCCCGATAAATCAGAATTTAAAAGAGCGCCGGTCGATCGATCGGCGCTCTTTTTGCTGTTCGGAATTATTCTTCTTCGTTCTTCTTGGACTCTTCGATGACCTTGTCGGCGACGTCCTTCGGCGCGTCCTCATAGCGGACGAACTCGAAGGTGTAGAAGCCTCTGCCGGCGGTGACGGAACGAAGCACGGTGGAGAAGTCGCCCATTTCACCCATGGGAACTTCGGCGACGAGCTTCTGCATGCCGTCTTCGGCGGGCTCCATGCCGAGCACTCTGCCGCGGCGCTTGGAAACGTCGGACATGATGTCGCCGAGATTGTCGGAGGGCATGAAAGCCTCAAGCGTGCCGTAGGGCTCGAGGATCGTGGGCTGCGCCTCGGGGATCGCCGCCTTGAACGCGAGCTGCGCTGCGGTCTTGAACGCCATTTCGGAGGAGTCGACCGGGTGATAGGAACCGTCGTAAAGGGTCGCCTTGATGCCGACCATCGGATAGCCGGCGATAATACCTCTGGAGATACACTCTCTCAGACCCTTTTCGACCGCGGGGAAGAAGTTCTTCGGTACTGCGCCGCCGACGACTTCCTCTGCGAACTCGAAATCGTCGCCCTCGATGGGCTCGAAGCGGATAAACACGTCGCCGAACTGGCCGTGGCCGCCGGACTGTTTCTTATGTCTGCCCTGCTTGGAGACCTGCTTGCGGATCGTCTCTCTGTAGGGAACGCGCGGCACTTCGAGGTCGACCTCGACGCCGAACTTGGATTTGAGCTTGGATACGATCACGTCAAGATGCTGCTCGCCGAGGCCCGAGATGATCTGCTCTCTGGTTTCGTCGGCGATATAGCTCTGCATGCTGGGATCTTCCTGAGAAAGCTTCTTGAGACCTGTGGAGACCTTTTCTTCCTCGCCCTTTTTGCGGACCTTGACCGCCATCGAAAGGCAGGGATTCGGGAACGCGACGGGATCGAGGCTGACCACTCTCTTTGCGGAGCAGAGGGTATCGCCGGTCTTGAAGTCGTCAAGCTTGGTGATAACGCCGATGTCGCCCGCGGTGATCTCGGGGATATCCTCGGTCTTGCCGCTCTTGAGAACGATGAGCTTGCCGAGTCTGACGGCGTCGCCGCTTCTGGAATTGACAAAGCTGCCGTCGGTTTTGATCGTGCCGTCGGCGACCTTGAAGAAGGACATCTTGCCGACGAACGGGTCCGCGACGGTCTTGAAGCAGATCGCGGCGACCTCCGCGGCGGGATCACATTTCATCGCGACGTCGTTGCCGGCGTCGTCCTTCGCGGTCTCGGGAACCTCGGCGGGGGAGGGAGCATACTTCTGAATGGCGTTCAGAAGGAAATCCACGCCCTCAAGCGCGAGGGAGGAGCAGGCGTAAACGGGGATCATCTCGCCGCTCTTGACGCCCTGATTCATGCCCTTGACGATATCGTCGTGGGTGAAGGACTCGCCGAGATCTTCGAAATAGCGCTCCATGAGCTCTTCGTCTGCGGAGGCGACCGCCTCGGTGAACGCCTCGTGAAGGCTATCGATCGCGTCGTCGGCGGGCATCGCGGTCTCCGCGGCCTTGCCCTTGCTATATGTAAACGCCTTGCCCTGCAGGAAGTTCACGTAGCTGACGACCTTGCCGCCCTCGTAGTGGGGAACCACGACCGGGCAGACCGCCGCGCCGTATTTTTCCTTCACGGCTTCAAGGGTCTTGTAAAAATCGGTGTTTTCCGCGTCGCACTTGGTGATCGCGAAGATCTTCGGCAGCTTGCGGGAATCCGCGGCTTTCACAGCCTTCTCGGCGCCGACGTCAAGGTCGGAGCCCGCCGCCAGAACGGTGATCACGCAGTCCGCGGCTCTGACGCCCTCGGAAAGTCCGCCGGCGAAATCAAAGAAGCCGGGCGTGTCAAGAAGGTTGATCTTGACGCCGTTCCACTCAAGGCTTGCCGTTGCGGAGGAGACGGAAATGTGTCTCTTCTTCTCCTCGGGATCGAAGTCCATTGCGGTGTTGCCGTCCGCGACGCTGCCCATGCGGTCGATCGCGCCGGCGGTGTAAAGCATCGCCTCTGCGAGGGTGGTCTTGCCTCTGCCGCCGTGACCGGCGATGGCGACGTTTCTGATGTCCTGTGCCTGATAGGCTTTCATAAAAATTCCTCCTGTTTTTCAATGCGTTTGTGTAACAGAACTATTCTATCATAAAGAGTAAAAGTTTTCAATAAGTATTTTTCTGTTTTTTGGTTTTTTGCGATGATTTTATTTAAGACAGCACCGCACAAGCGAATTGTGCGGTGCTGTCTTAAATAAATCGGAATATGTTTCCGCTTTTGTTCTCAGTTCGCGGTCGTCAGCAGCGCGGCGGCCTTGTTCTCCGCGCGTTTCTGCTGCCTTTTCTTTCTCGCTTTATAGTTCAAAAACTCGTCAAGCTGCTTATCCGTCGGGCTGCAGTCGCCGATCTGGATCGGCTGCACATTGTACATTCCGCGGAAATCCGTGCCTCCGGTCACGAGCAGCTTGTTTTCTTTCGCGATCTTCAGAAGACGCGCCTTGTCGGTCTCGCTGCAGCTCGGGTGCTCGACCTCGATACCGTCGAGCATGGGAAGCAGCCGCTCAAGCGTTTCGAAGCTGTCGTTGACGGCGGGGTTCGCGTAGATCGCAAGGCCGCCCGCGTCGTGGATCGCGCCGATGACGTCCTCCGGCGCTTTGAAAACGGCTTTTGTAAGAATAGAAGAAGGCGAACCCTCGCCGAAAAGCTCGCCGTACAGCTCGCCGTAGATCCGATCTGTGTGGCCTGCGTCCATCAGCGCGTGCATGATGTGAGACGGAAACAGATTTGCCGACCCGTTGGAGCGTTTCGCGATGAAATCGGAGGGCAACCCGAATTTCGCGACTGTCTTGAACATCATTCGCTGCCCGGCGCTTTTGCGCGCGGTCTGGTTCTCGTGACAGAGGCCTTCGAGCCTGTCCGGAAAATCCGGCTGATAGCACAGAATGTGGATCTCTTTTCCGGTTTCCGGATCCGTCGCGGACAGATCCACGCCCGGCACGACCTCAACGCCCATCTTTTTACCGATCATTTTTCCGCGTACCGTACCGGCGAGGGAGTCGATATCCATAATGGAGATCACGTCGACGCCGCGCTTTGCCGCAAGCATGACGAGCTCTTCAAGCCCGACGGAACCGTCGGACAGCTTGGTGTGACAGTGAAGATCGCCTTTCATTAAATTTCATCCACCTTTCCTGTGATTTCGGCAGATGCCTTACTTGCAGAAGCGCCATCGGTGTTTCCTTGTGAAGAGGGTAAACGGTAACGGGAGCAACGGTTTTCGCCTTGTGGGCGGCAATTCAGGCATATCCTGTTTGTGATTTTTATGTATTTTTGACACTACTACTCGAAATTTTATCTTTTTAATGATCCTATTCTACACTATCCGGAAGATTTTTTCAAGCTTTTTTACGAAATATGTGTTTTTTTGTGAAAAAATATTATAATAGACAACTGATAATCAAATAAAAACAGCTTGATTTATCCGAAAAATACAAAAAATCGGATCGCGCGGAGCGTAAATGTAAAATTTTTTTCGGCGTCTTCACGTAAAAAACGGAGAGCGCGGACGGTCCGGTCCGTTCTCTCCGTTCTGCGGTTTTCTTTTTTTCGCTTTTTCTCGCCGTTATTCCGCGAGAAAATCAAAAGAACGCGCGCCGTGCACGCGGTGGCGGCCGTCGAATTCGTCGACGGTCAGCGCGTCCTCCGCGCCGAAAAGGCGGTAGACCCGTCTTGCCCGTTCGTGCGCGTCGCGCGCGCCTTCGATCGGGAACAGCGGGTCGCGCGTCCCGGACTCGATCAGGAGCCTCCTCGGCGCGACCGCGGCGGCGAGATCGCCGATCTCGCCGATGCGCAGGATACCGGGGATATAATTGTCCGGGCAGTGCCAACGCGCAAGAATGCTCTCGCGGAAGGTACAGGCGTAGCCGCTGACGACCGCGCGGGCGAAGCGTTCGTCCGCCGCCGCGGCGTAAAGCGCGGCAAGCCCGCCGCCGGAAATGCCCATCACGCCGAGCCGTCCGGGGTCGGTCCCGGGCAGGGACAAAAGAAAGTCCGCGCATGCGATCGCCTGAAACACCCGCACCCCGGCGGTGTTGAGTCCGTAGATCAATAGGTGATGCGACACCGTGTCGCAGGAGCTCGCGTAAAACGGCTTGCGCAGGTCTTTTGCAAGGCGCGCCTGACCGAACGCGACCGGCTCCGGCGCGGCGACGATACAGCCGCGCTTCACAAGCTCAAGCGCGAAATGCCGCTGATAATCGTCAAGATACGGCAGACGTTTCGGGCGGTCGTTTTTCGTCACGCCGATGATCTGCCGCACGCCGTAGCCGTGTCCGCAGAGGGCGACGACGCCCGGCGCGGGGGCGGAGAGCTTCCGCGGCGTCAGCAGATAGACCGCGGCCGTCAGCCCCGGCAGCAGCGCGTGCGCGTATTTCTGTATCGTATAGTCTTCCGCGCAGATCGGTTCGCCGACCGGTACGGGTGAAGCGTTCGTTCTCATATTTTCAAGCACGGGCAGCGCGAGGACTTCGCGCAAGGTTTGCCTGACTTCTTCCGCCGCCGCTTCCGCGGATGCTTTATCACAGACGGAAGCGAACGGCTCCCCGCGCAGCGTATCGTAAAGCCCGTTCAGAAAGCCGTCCGGGCAGTAATCCTTCCGGGTCATCGTTCCGTCTCCGCAAACCGCAGCGTTCCGGCGGCAAGAAAACTCCGCCCGTCGTTCGTGACGCTGAAGGAATACGCTTCGTCCGGGCGCATCCGTTTTTCTTCGTGGTCGTAGAATGCAAGATCCTCCGCGCTGACGCAGAGCTCTACGCGTTTCTCTTCGCCCGCTTTGAGCGGGACGCGGGCAAAGCCCTTAAGCAGCTTTATGGGACGGTCGGCGTCCGTCCGTTCGGACGAGGCGTAGAGCTGCACGACCGCGTCGCCGTCCCTCTCTCCGGTGTTTTTCACTGTAAGACTGACGCGCGCGCCCGTCTCCGTCTTTTCCGCCGAAGCGTCCGACAGCGAGAATTCGGTATATGAAAGCCCGAAACCGAAGGGGAACTGCACATTCTTTTTCGTTTTGTCAAACAGCGTATAACCGTGATAATAGCCGTATCCGATGCTCTTTTTCTCGCTGCCGATGTGCAGGAACGGGGGGTAGTCGTCGGGATCTTCCGCGACCGTGAACGGCAGCCGCCCGCAGGGATTCGCGTCGCCGCTGAGGATATCCGCGAGCGCGTTCCCGCCCTCAAGACCGCTGTAGAACGACATGAGAATGCAGTCGGCGAGATCCGACCAATCCTTTATTACGTACGCGCTGCCGCCCATGATATCGACGATCAGGGGTTTGCCCGTCTCTTTCAGCGCGCGGATCAGCGCTTCGTCCTCCGCGGGGATACGCAGATCGGCGCGGTCACCGCCGCTGCCCTTCGGCTTGCTCTTCACGTTGCCGAGGTTGACGAGGAATTCGCCCTCCTGCAGCCAGTCGCTGCCGACGAGGATCACGATATAATCGCTGTCTTGCGCCGCTGTCGCCGCCTTGAACGGGTCGCAGCCGTTGTAACAGGTCACGCTGTCCCCGCCGAAGCGGTTGCGGATCCCCTGATACGCCGTGACGGTATAGGGACTGTAGACCTGGCTTGAGCCGTGGTCGCCCACGTTCTTTTTATCGGCGTATCTGCCGACGACGGCGATCTTCGCGCCCGCGGGCAGCGGCAGCACGCCGTTTTTATTTTGTAATAAGACCGTGCCCTTGACGGCGGCTTCCCGCGCGAGGGCGATATGCTCCGGCGAGAGGATCGCCTCTTTCGGCACGTCCTTCTGCTTCGGCAGGGTGACGATCAGGGCTTTGAGCACCCGCGTGACCGCCGTGTTGATCTGCCGTTCGGTGATCCTGCCGCGTCTGAGCGCCGCGCCGAGCAGGGCGTAGCGGAAGATATAGGGCATCTCCACGTCGAGCCCCGCTTTGAGCGAACGCGCGCCGTCGTAGATGCCGAAGAAGAAGTCGGAGAGCGCGAAGCCCTCGAAGCCCCATTCGTTTCTGAGGATATCGGTCAGCAGGCGGCGGTTCTCGCAGCAGTAAGTCCCGTTGACTTTGTTGTAAGCGCCCATGATCGACATGGCGCCCGCGTCGATGCACTTTTTGAAATGCGGCAGATATACGTCGTAAAGCGTGCGGTCGTCGCAGCGCGCGTCGACGCTGAAGCGCAGATCCTCGATCGAATTGAGCGCGTAATGCTTCGGGCAGGCGATGATCCCGTTCTCCTGCATGGCGCGGGTCTGTACCTCTCCCATTCTGCCCAGCAGAAACGGATCCTCGCCGTAGGTCTCCTGCGCGCGTCCCCACATCGGGTTGCGCAGCAGATTGATACAGATGCCCGCGAACAGGTTCGCGCCGCCCGCCGCGGCTTCGCGCGCGAACGCCTGCGCGATCCGGGATTCGAGATCCGTATCAAAGCTCGCGCCGCGCATCATCGGCATCGGAAAACAGGTCCCGTGCCGCATCACGATCCCGCGCGGTCCGTCGGTGAATTTCACCGGCGGCACGCCCAGGCGACGGCATCCGCCCGCGGCGTACGCCTCGCCGTTATAGTATCTTCCCTTCGTCAGAAAGGTCTTCGCCGTCGTGCCGAGCGCGTGCCCGCGCAGCATGTGAAGACGCTCGTGCAGCGTCATCTCGCGGCAAAGCGCCGCGGCGGCTTCGTTCAGCGTTTTTCTGTCGGGGTGTTCCTCATAGATCCTTACGGCGTCCTGAAAATTCATAAAAGCGCGCTCCTTTCCCGATCCTTCTTCCATTGTATAAAATATTCCGCCGCAATGCAATCTTTTATTTGCGTTTGGGGAGAAAATATGGTTTAATAAAGACAGAAAGAAAAAGGAGAGACGGAAAATGCAGATACTGAAAGTCATTTTGTCGGCGCTCTTGTCTTTGATCAGCGTGTTTACGACGAACGGATTCGGCAAATATACGCCGCATCTCGCGGTGATCCCGGACCTCGTGCGCGTCGGTGCGGAGGCGCTGCGTCTGAACGTATGGGACGGCGCGCCGGATAAAAAAGAAGTCGCCGCGGCGCTTGAGAATGCAGAGGTCCCGCACCCCTTCGTGCTCGCGGGCGCGGAGCGGTTCGACCTTCTGCGCTTAGAGTTTGCTTCCGGCGGGGCCCCGGAATACGCTTCGGATCTTCTGAAGTACGTGCTCGCGAACGCGGACGCGCTGCTCGATACGCAGGTTTTCCCGCCCCTTGCCTACGAGCTCGACGAGGAGAACAGCATCCTGCCGATCTCCCGCGAGACCATGAACCGCATCGTGATCCTGGGCCTTGCGCGGCAGGTCACGGGCGAGGAAAAATATTTCACTCGCGCGTGGGAAGAGCTCGAGAACGTCTGCAATTATCCCGACTGGTGCACCGGGCATTTTCTCGCCACCGCGGAGATGGCGCTCGCCGTCGCGGTCGGGTACGACTGGCTGTATGAGGATCTGACCGACGCGCAGCGCGATCTGCTCGCCGAAACGACGCTGCAGTACGCGATCAGGCCCGCGATCTCGGCGGTGAATACGGGAAAATGGTACACAACGACGAAGAACAACTGGAACAGCATCTGTTACAGCGGTGTCGGCATCGCCTGTATGACGCTTGCGGACCGGTACCCCGCGGAGGCGGCGAAATACCTGGCGAGATGCTTTAAGTATATGCCCGCGGCGTATGAGAATTTCACGCCGGACGGCGTGTATATCGAGGGCCCGGGCTACTGCGAATCCGGCATGAACGCGATCGTGTATTTCATCGCCACGGCGCGGGAGCGCTTCGGCACCGATTTCGGCATGTCGGAGCTGCCCGGCTTCCGGGAGCTGGGCATGTTCCCGGTCTATATCTCCGGCAGCGTCGGCGAATTCAATTTCGGCGACAACCGGAACCGCGCGTTTTATTCCCCCGCGCTGGACTGGTACGCGGCGAATTATAACGAGCCGCTGCTGGCGGTGCATCAGATGAGCGGCGGCGTGGGCGAATACGCCGCGGGAGAGCCGGTCTATACGGAATCGAACGGCGACGGCAGGGAGAACGCGCTCTCGGCGCTCTGGTACGACCGCTCGTTCACGGGCGACAGAGCGCAGTTCTCTTCGCAGCCGAAGAGCGTCTATCTGCGCTCCGACTGCGGGCAGGAGCTGGTGCTGATGCGCTCGGCGTATCTTGAAAAAAACGCGTTCTTCGTCGGGATGAAAGCGGGCGACAATTTCATCAATCACGGCGATCTCGATATCGGCACCTTCGTTTACGACGCGCTCGGCGAGCGCTGGGCGGCGGAGCTCGGTCCCGGACCCTACGACGCGCCGGGGTATTTCTTCAACCCGCCCGCGGGCGGCCGCTGGCGCAATTACTGCAAGCGCGCCGAGGGGCAGAATACGCTCGTGATCAATCCGGATATGACGCTTGACGATCAGTACGCGCTCGCGCGGTGCGTATTCTCCGACGTGGAGATCGGCGACGGCGGCGGCGCGTGCCGGATCGATCTGACGGACGCCTACCGCATGAACGGCGCGATAAGCGCGGTGCGTTCGTTCGCCTTCGACGCGGATACCGGCGCGCTGACGGTCGCGGACGAGGTCAAATGCCTTGTGAAAAGCGATATTTACTGGTTCATGCACACCCGCGCCGCGATCGAAATTTCCGAAGACGGCAAAACAGCCGTGCTGAAGCAGAACGGCAAACAGATCACGGCCGTTCTCTCGGGCGACGGCGAATTCTCCGTGCGGGAATGCGAATCGCTTAAACCGAATTACGTTTATCCCGAAACGCACGACGGCGTGCGCAGACTGACCGTCGCGCTCACCGGCGTGCGCGAGGCGAATATTTCGGTACGGCTGGCGCCGGAAATCAGAATATGGAGATAGGAGGTTCGGAAGTAGGAGGTTCGGAAGTCGCTTCGCGACTTGAATAGAAGAGAGAGTAAAGGAAAAACCGTTGCAAATCATAACAATTTTGCTTGTTTTACCGTTTCTATAATTGGGGTATGGGGCGGAGCCCCATCATTACCTCCTCCCTCCTCCTTCCTACTTCCTCCTTCATCGGGCGCAGCCCGATAAATCAGAATTTGAAAGGAGTCTCCATGCCCTACCAAGAGCTGATCAAAAATTTTTCCCGGGTACGGGCGTACCTGCGCCAGTTTTACGTTTACGGCTTCCGCAGCCGGAGCGAATTCGACGAAAAAAGCGCCCGTTCCTATGACGATGAGCGCCGCCGGGTCGAAAGCTGGCTGAGGGAGTACGTGTCCGCCCGCCGCACGCCGGAGGGAAAGAATATCTATATCTCCGTTGACAGCCGCCGCAGGAGCCGTGATCCTCTTTACCGGGTGTGGAAAACGAAGAGCTTCACCGACGGCGATATCACCTTGCACTTTCTGATCTTTGACGTTCTTTATACGCCAACGGCGGCGCTGACTGTAACCGGGATCCTTTTGGGGATCGATGAGCGGCTTTCCGCATTTCCTTCGGCGAAGACCTTCGACGAGTCCACCCTGCGCAAAAAGCTGGAGGAGTACGTCCGGGAGGGACTGATCGTAAAAGAGAAAAAAGGCAGAGCCGTGTTTTACCGGCGCGCGCAGGGAACGCCGCTGCCCGAGGCGGACGCGCTGGCGTTTTTCTCCGAAGCTGCGCCCTGCGGCGTGATCGGCTCTTTCCTTGAGGATAAGACCGATGAGCGTCCGGAGCATTTTTTATTCAAGCATCATTATATCACCCAGACGGCGGACAGCGAGATCCTTTGCCGCGTCTTCGAGGCGATCTCCGACCGGCGGGAGCTGATCTCCGTTTCCCGACACCGGGAATCGCTCGCGCGCGTCCTGCCGCTGCGGGTCTATATCAGCGTGCAGGGCGGCAGACAGTATCTGGCGGCTTACGACTTCGATATGAAACGCGTCGTTTTTCAGCGAATAGACCTGATCGAGTCCGTCGCTGCGGGGCCGGTTTGCGGGGAGTTTGAAACGTACCGGAGAAAACTGGACGGGCTTGCGCCGCATATCTGGGGCGTAAGTCTCTCCGGCAGAGCGCTCGAGCACGTCGATTTTACGATCCGTTATGAAGACGACGAGCCCCATATTCCCCTGCGCCTCGAGCGGGAAAAACGCTGCGGAACGGTGGAGCGGCTGAATGCGAATGAAAGCCGCTTTTCCGCCGGGCTGTACGACGCGGGGGAGCTGATTCCATGGATGCGCACATTTATCGGCAGGATTACGGAGTATCACTTCTCAAGTCCGAAGCGGGAAGAGCGGTTCCGGGAGGATCTGGAACGGATGTATGCACAGTACGGGATCGGAGGCGACGAAGAATGACCTTTTTCAGCGAGCTTTACGGCGCTTATTACAACGCTGTCGCGAAGATCCTTGCCGCCGCCGTGCAAAGCCCCGTGACGAAGGAGGATATCCGCCGCATCGTGCGGGAGAACGCCTTCGCCGAAAGCGGGATTGAGATCGAATCGGCGATCTTCGCGCGATGGCAGCTGCTTGACGAGCGGGGCGGAACGCCGCTTCGGCATGTGCCCACGACACCCCTGACGCATCTGCAGAAGCGTTGGCTCAAGGCGGTCTCTCTTGACCCGCGTCTTGCGCTATTTGACGCGCCTTTTCCGGAGCTCAAGGGTGTGGAGCCGTTGTTTCAACCGGAGGATATCTGTGTGTTCGACCGTTTCACGGACGGCGACCCCTATGGGGACGAAACCTATATTCGCATATTCCGCATTATGATGAGCGCGGTGCGGGAGCGGACGCCGCTTTACGTCGAGATGCTTGCCCCGAGAACAGGTGCGCGGAAAATGATTCTGCTGCCCCTGAAGCTGGAATATTCTGAAAAGGACGATAAATTCCGTCTGCTTGCGGCGGACGGCAGGGGAGAGGTTACATTGAATCTGGCGCGGGTCACGCTGTGCCGTCCCTATGACGGTGCGCCGGTGCATTTTGCGAACCCGGCGGATTTTGCCGGCAATCGGGAAGAACGCAACTTTGTGCTTGAACTGACGGAAGAGCGCAACACTCTTGAGCGGGTGATGCTGCATTTCGCCCATTTCAGAAAGGAAGCCCGGCGGGCGGAGAACGGCAGATATCTTGTAAGAGTCTTTTACGAGCGTCCGGACGAGACGGAGCTGGTGATCCGCGTGCTCTCATTCGGCCCCACCGTGACCATCCGCGAACCGGACCGGTTCGCCGGACTGGTGAGAGAACGGCTTTTGAAACAGTATAAATTCTGATTTATCGTTCTGCCGTGATACCATGTGCGCTTGACTCCGCGACAAATCAGAATTTAACTTCGCATCTTTTTTTCCGTGAAAAAGGTGCGTTTTTTTGTTATACTCTTCCTGCAGGATCGCCAGAGCGGGCGCTTCGCGGGAAGCCGCGGCGCTGCGGTGCACAGGATGATATCCTTTTTATGTATGCCGGCGATGCTGCGGCGCGTGATAAGCGCATCGTGCAAGGCCGCACATTATTGCGGGTTCGACTCCCGCCGCGAGCAAATCGTGACCGATGGTTGGTGTTTATTGAGGAACTGCATTTTATGCGTCAGTTGCACAGAAAAAAGAAACGGCGTTCCGGCGAATCGATGCGGAAAATCTTCTCCCGCGTTTTCGCAGCGCGGACGGAGCCCTGCCTTTCGGCGGATACCGCTTTGCAAAACGGAAGACCGAATTATCCGTCTTTCGCCGGTCGAAGCTCAAGCCGGGAGCCGCCCCGTCGGCGCGGAACGCCGCGACGCGATCAACCTTTTAGGAGGAATATATATTATGAAAAAAAGTATGATCAAAAAGACCGTCGTTCACGAGAACGAAAGAGGCCTGCTGTTCAAAAACGGCAGGTTCGTCCGCAGGCTCCTGCCGGGCAGATACTACGCCGTCGGCGACAGCGAGATCGAAACGCTGCCCGTGTCCGCGCCGCTGCGATCGGCGTTCTGTGAGACGCAGACGCTTCTGCGCGACCCGCAGATCGCTTCGGAGACCGCCCGCGTGGACGTTCGCGACAGACAGAGGGCGCTGCACTATGCGGATGGCAGGTTCAAAGAGCTGCTTCCCGTCGGTACACACGTATTCTGGACCGCCGCCGGCGCACACGAATTCCGCGTGCTGGACGCCTCCGTTCCCGATCTGCCGGAGGATTTTCCCCGCGACATTCCGGCTGACATTCTCGGCAGTGACGTCTGCACGTTTGTGATCCATGCCGAAGAGGTAGGACTGCTGTTCGTCAACGGCAGGTTCGACCGTCTGTTGGAAGCCGGCGTCCACGCGTTTTGGGATCTGCCTGAGTTCCGGGTCTCCGTACGCTGCAGCGATACTCAGCTGCAGCAGATGAATATCTCCTCGCAGGAGCTGCTGACCGCAGACCGGGTCACGATCCGCGTCAATTTTGTGGTCGGCTGGCGCGTCACCGACCACGTCCGTGCGGCGTTGGAGCTGGACAATCAGACAGAACTGCTTTACACCGCCGCGCAGCTGGTGCTGCGGGAGGTCGTCGGCAAATACCGCCTTGACGAGCTTCTGGAACATAAAGAGGCCCTCTCCGGCGAGGCGCTGGAGCTGCTGCGCAAAAAAGCGGAGTCCCTCTTCGCCGAGGTGACCGACGCGGGCGTAAAGGATATCATTCTGCCCGGCGAGGTGCGGGATATCATGAACACTGTCCTGGTGGCGGAAAAGCGCGCGCAGGCCAACGTCATTACCCGCCGTGAAGAGGTCGCTTCCACCCGTTCGCTGCTCAACACGGCGAAAATGATGGAAGAGAATCCCACGCTTTATAAGCTCAAGGAGCTGGAATATGCGGAGCGCATCTGCGAGAACGTGGGAAATATCAACCTCAACGGCGGGGACCTGCTCGGCGGGCTACTGGCGGTGTTGGGAAGGTAAATTCTGATTTATCGCGGAGCGATAAATCAGAATTTAGTCCCGAGTTTCAAGCCCCGAGTCTCGATGCGATAATTTTCAGTCAGGATAATAAATGGAAAAACGTATTGTTTCCTGCTGTTTTACCAAGACGCACGAGCTTACCTCACGTATCTCGGAACTCGGAACTCGGGACTCGGGACTTTATCGATAAATCAGAATTTGGAAGGAGAAGCCATGAAACATACTGTCGACCGCGGAGAGCTTTGGGACGCATGTAATTATTCCTTTCAATATGCTGATAAGTTTCCCACACGATATTATAATATCAACGACGAACGCATCGAAGCGCTTGAGGATGTTCTCGTCGCGCTGAATATTCCACAGACCCGATTTCAGACTTATTATTATGATTACGATTATATCCCCATTCCCGTGACGCCGCTGGTGCCCGCGCTGAAAGCCTACGTCGAAACGGTGAACGATAAAAACATCCGCCGTGCGCTGCGCGACGTGCCGGATGACAGATACGAATGCGCTTTTAACCGTATCTGTTGGGATGACCGGGAATTCCGTCACGGCTGGAATGAGTTTTCCGCGGATATCGTAAACGGGGTCTGTGAGCGGTGGTGCGCGGAATACAATGTGACGCCGATCCGGGATCCCAGATGCGCATGGACCGGGGAAAAAGACAGGGAGTTCAATGCCGCTTCCGCCCGCAGAATGCAGAAAGAATATGAAGCGTCGAAAGGGCGGTTCCGAAGATATCGGAAAGAAAAGAGCAAATATTGAATTTTTAAAGGAAGTGAACCGGAATGATTGCCGTTTACGGAAAATACAATACAGCCCTTTGCTACTGCTCCGTTTCGGAGGAGGCTGCGGCGGAGCAGATCAGAACGATTTGCGACAGGGCGAGTTCGCGGCTTCGTGTATCCGCATCATGCCCGACGTGCACGCCGGCAAAGGCTGCACCATCGGCACAACGATGACGCTGACCGACAGGGTCGTGCCCGCGATGGTCGGCGTCGATATCGGCTGCGGAATGCTCACGGTCAAGCTGAACGCGCGGGAGCTTGACTTTGCCCAGATGATCATCTGCCGCTGCGGTTCCGTAACAGGGGGCGTGCAGTTTATGGAGAAATAATATTGGCTCACCGATTTTTTTTTACAACTCAAAAGCCGAGAATCACCAAAGTCAGTGGTTCTCGGCTTCTTTGACGCTGTTTATTTACATCCTTTTATTTACTTTGATTTAAGGAGTTGTCATAATCTGAACTAAAATAACATCTTTGTTTTCAATAATACGAAATCGGCTTGTCGGATCGTTTGCAACAACCATTTTTCTTGCTTCTGCCTTTTGCTCCGCGGAACAGGATTGCAGCGAATATCCCAACCTCTGCATGACCCGCAGGTAATTATCATTATAAGCCCATCCTATATAAGAAGTGTACGCAGTAAACGAATCGGCAATTTGATCTGCAAGTTCTTCCGAGGATCGGAATACATATCCATAACCCCGCACTTTATCATAGAATCTTTTCGGCAGAACATTATCAAACAACAAAGCTGAATATTTTCTGTACTGTGTCATTATAAGATTCGGCTCGTTTTTGGAATGCCGCAAGCTTTCGGGAAGTTGATAGTTTTCCGCCGAAAACACAACCGGCTTGCTTTGCGTATCATATTCGAGCAGCTCTTTTCCTATATCCTGCAGCAGAGAGATCTCATAAGTGTGTCTTTCAAAATTATCAACTGCGTAATTATTGATATCTTTCGTTTGATTTAAAACGATTACCACCAGCACACATGAAATAACAATGTGCAGTTTTTTGTTTTGGCGGCAATACAGAAACAACAGCATAATGACAAACGCAACAAAAACGGAAAGCGTCTGCATCTGTCTGAATTCAACCATACGCCCAATGAGCAGCGGAAGCGAAACCACAGACAGACACAATATGATAAAAATGCATGCGGGGAACAAGGATCGTTTTTTCACGGAAAGCAAAACAGCCCCTGTCGTTCCGATAACGACGGTAACAAGAAACATCAGCAAAAACGGAAGAGAAATGCTGCCGATAACAAATGAGGTGAACATCATAACGATAAACCGAACCAGATTTTTGATCGGAGCTCCGGACAGCCAATATATTTTAGTATTCGGCTCATACCAAAATTTCGTTGTACCGCAAATGACAAGATTGACCAGCTTTGATATGATAAGATCTACAATAACAGCTGCAAGCAGCAGGCCGACAGCCATCGCAGCAAGAACAAGATAATCCTTTATACCTGCTGTTGTTCGGTTATCATAATAAAAAAACAGCAAAAGAGACGCAAAAAAACCAACCAAATATACACTCGCAAAAGATTCGTACATATCTACGGCGGGAATCAACGCAAGCAAAGAAATAACTAACCGTTTTACAAGGTGTTTTTTGTCAGCAAATCCCAAATAGAGCTGGCAGAGTGAAACAGGAACCAGAACGTATGCCAAAACGATATTAAGAACCGGATACGTCAGCTGTGCGGTAATCACGGGATAGGATACAAAAACCGTACCAAACGCAATTTGCGCCGATTGGGGAATTTTATCTCCGGATACGACTGAAAACAATACGGACCACGCAACAGATGCACAAAAGAGAATAATCGCCGTTAATGCAGTATGCCAGAACGGGGCAAAATTCATCCAATTTGTTAACAAATGAATCAAAGGCGTCGCCCATCTGCCGGCACCGACCAATATGGATCCATTGTAATACTCCGGCATCAGCTGATCAATATGGATTGAGTAGTGACTTGCATAAAAGCCATAAGAGAGTATCAGCGTAATGACAACGGATATTATGTACCCCTTATTGCGGGACAAAAACGATAAAACAGAATTCGGTTGGTTCATGTAATACTCCATGAATTATTATAATCAACAGCCCACACGAAAACGGGTGTTTCTTCTTTCAGCAGAGGGAGATCCGCGCCTCGTTCCCCATTTATAAATAACGGTGTCGGACGCTCATATTTTTTCATCGGGTACGGGCAGAGGTCGTCCGCCATATGGCGCAGCCGCATATCACACGCGAAACGTATATCATCCGCAGTAGGCGAATATCATTCGGCAACGCCGAATATCATTGCAAAATTCTGGTTTATCGAGGCATGAATGCCTCGATAAACCAGAATTTATCTTATACCAGATGCGCTCTCTGCTCCTCGGCCGAGGACGGCAGCAGGTAGGTCGGGGCGATATCCAGCACGGTATGCGCGCCGAATTTCTTTTCGCCTGCAAGGCGGTACGCCGCCCGCGCGTAGGCGAGCAGCACGCTCGTGGTGAACTCGGGGTTCGAGTCGAGCTTGAGCGAATATTCGATCAGATGCTTCGTCTCGCCGTTTTCCCCGGTCGCGCCGGCACGCAGCACGAAGCCGCCGTGCGCCATGCCGCTGTGATCACGAACGAATTCCTCTTCGGTGATGAATTTCACCGTGGTGTCGTTGTCGGCGAAATAGTTGGGCATGGTCTTGATCTCTTCCTCGATCCGGGCAAGATCCGCGCCCTCCTCGGGTACGACGTAGCAAAGACGGGTGTGCTTTTCACGCGTGGTGAGGTCGGGCGTTTCGCCGCTTCTGATGCGGTCGATCGCCGCCTGTACGGGGATCGTATACTGCTTGCCGTTCTTCACGCCCTTGATGCGGCGGATCGCGTCGGAATGGCCCTGACTGACGCCCTTGCCCCAGAACGTGTAATCCTTGCCGTTTGGCAGCACCGCGTTCGCGTAGGCGCGCGCGATGGAGAACAGGCCGGGATCCCAGCCCACGGAGATGATCGCGGTCGTGCCCGCCGCCTTCGCCGCGGCGTCCACGTTCGCGAAATGCTGCGGGAGTTTCGCGTGCGTATCGAACGAGTCGATCACGTTGAAATATTTCGCGTATTCCGGCGTCTGCACGGGCAGATCCGTCGCGCTGCCGCCGCAGATGATCATCACGTCGATCTTGTCCTTCCACTGCGGCGCTTCCGCCGCGGCGACCACGGGCACGCCCGGGGTTTTGATCTGCAGCTTCGAAGGATCTCTGCGTGTGAATACCGCAACGAGCTCCGCATCCGGCGCGCATTTCACCGCAAGCTCGACGCCTTTGCCGAGATTGCCGTAGCCCATGATTCCGATTCTCATACTCATATAATTCTCTCCTTTTCTAAATTTGTTACAAAATAATTTTATAATAAAAATCCTATGATTGCAATACATCGCCGTCGATTTTTTATCGGCAGGCATATTTTTTTGCGCGCAAAACATACTGTTAATATACAAAATCTAACGGATTTGTTAGAATGTATTCATACTGCGTTCATAAAGATGTAGTATTATTATCTAAAATCGATATTAGTTAAAGCTTTTAATTAATATCGCATTACATGGAGGGAATAAATATGTGCGGAATTATCGGTTACGTCGGCGGGAACCCCGCGCTCCCGCGGCTGATCAACGGTCTGAAAAAACTCGAATACAGAGGCTACGACTCTGCGGGGATCTCATTTTTCACCGAGGCGGGCGTCGTGACGGTCAAGGCGGAGGGACGCATCGCGAACACAGAGGCGCTGCTGCAGCGCGGCTTCCCCGACGCCCAAAGCGTCTGCGGCGTCGGGCACACCCGCTGGGCGACCACGGGCAAGCCCAGCGACGCGAACGCGCACCCGCACCGCGTCGGCGCGGTCACGGTGGTGCACAACGGCATCATCGAAAATTATAAGGCGCTGAAAAAAGAGTGCGAGGCGGCGGGCAGGGTCTTCCGTTCGCAGACCGACACTGAGGTGATCGCGGCGCTGGCGGATATCGTTTATGCGCAGTGCGGCGACCCGGTCAAAACGCTGCACAGGGTCATATCCCGGCTTGAAGGCTCGTTCGCGGTCGCGGCGCTGTTCGACGATCGGGAAAATACGGTCTACGGCTTCCGAAAAGACAGTCCGCTGATCGTCGCCGAGACCGAAGACGGCAATTATTTCGCATCCGATTTTATCGCGGTGAAGCATGCGACCGATACCTACCGCCTCCCCGACGAGGAAACGGTCGTCGAACTGACCGCGGCAGGCGCGCGGTATTATACCGCCGACGGCGGGACCGCCCCGCCCGCGCCGATCCGCGTTACGGACGCGAACCGCGACGACGGCAAGGGAGATTTCCCGCATTTCATGCTGAAAGAGATCTTTGAAGTCCCGGACGCGATCCGCAACACCTGCCGCGACCGCGTATGCGAAGGGCTGCCCGCGTTCGACGACGAGATCCTCGGGCGTCTTGCGGCGTCGGGACGCATCTATATCGTCGCCTGCGGCACGGCGCTGAACGCCGGGAAGCTCGGCAAAGGGTATATCGAGAAATTCGCCCGCATCCCCGTCTCGTGCGAGCTCGCGTCGGAGCTGCGGTATTTTCCGCCGCTGTATGACGAAGGCGACAGCTTTATTTTCATCAGTCAGTCCGGCGAGACCGCGGACACCGTCGCGTCGCTGCGTATGCTCAAAGAACGCGGGATCTACACCGTAGCGCTCGTGAATACGCCGAATTCCACCATCGCCCGCGAGGCGGACGGCGTGCTCTACACCCGCGCGGGGACGGAGACCGCGGTCGCGAGCACCAAGGCGTATAACGCGCAGAGCGCGCTGCTGTTCCTGCTGGCGCTCGGACTCGGCCTGCAAAAGGGCAGCATAACGGAAAAAACGGCGGCGAAACTGACGGCGGATCTGACGCGGGGCGTTCCCGCCGCGGTCGAAAAGATCCTCGCCGACGCGGAGAAGATCCGCGCGTTCAGCGAAAAATACTGCACCGCGCCGAGCTGCTTCTTCCTCGGCAGAGGACCGGATTTCTGCCTTGCGGAGGAGAGCTCCCTCAAGCTCAAGGAGATCTCGTATATCCACTGCGAAGCTTACGCCGCGGGCGAGATCAAGCACGGCACGATCGCGCTGATCGAAAAGGACGTGCCGGTGATCGCGATCATCTCGGGCGATAAGATCCGCAGCAAGACGATCAACAATGCGTTCGAGGTCAAGGCGCGGGACGCGAAGGTCCTGACCGTGACCGACCGGCGCGTGCCGGGCGAGGAGGAGACCGCGGACGATATCTACGTCGTCGACAGCCCGGACGAGTCGCTGTTCCATATCCCGGCGGCGACGTTCTTCCAGCTGTTCGCGTATTATACCGCCCTCGGCAGAGGACGCGACGTCGACAAGCCGCGGAATCTCGCCAAGTCGGTGACGGTGGAGTGAATTTCGGTTTAGGTCGTGAAGTCGTGAAATCGTGAAGTCGAGAGGTCTTGAAGTCGATGACCGATGCCTGATCGGCTGTCAGCTATCCGCTGTCGGCTATCTGAGATCGGCTATTGTTCATGACCGAATTATACGAAAAACGTCCGTGCATGTCCGTTTTAATCGTTTGTTATTGTTTGATTGTCGAAATTTTTATATTGACAATTAAAAAATGTCCTACACAATATAATTAATATTATGAAAGTACCCCGGAAATCTCATTCATACCCGAAAAATAAACTGCTCACGCGGAACGGTGAAAAAAGCGGTTGACATGAGAATTCAAAGATGATAAAAAGGAAACAGAGATATCATCCGGAGGTAGTGATAAGAAAATGATGAGGAAGTGTTTGTCTTTTTTCATGACTCTGGTTCTCCTGCTTACCGCGTTTCCGGTCGGCGCAGTTTTCGCTCACGCCGCAGAAATCATTGACAGCGGTGAATGCGGCGAAAACGTAACATGGACGCTGGACAGCGAGGGTGTTCTCACGATCGAAGGCGAGGGAGATATGTTTAATTGGGAGGATCCCGACGGAATCGTATCACCCTTCTGTGATATGGGTAATACCATCTCTGAAGTCAATATAAAAAACGGCGTAACAAGAATCGGAGATTATTCGTTTTACGGATGCGGCAGCCTGACTTCGGTCGCTATTGCGGATAGTGTGACGGCCATAGGCGAGGATGCGTTTTACGGCACCGCGTATTATAATGATAAAACCAACTGGATCGACGGTGTGTTATATATCGATAATGCTTTGATCAAAGCTGACGAAGAAGCAATTGCCGAAAATTATACAATAAAAAAAGGTACAACGGTCATTGCCGATAAGGCATTTATCTATTGCACAGATCTGACGGGCATCATGATCCCCGACAGTGTGACAAGCATTGGTTTTTACGCTTTTTTTTATTGCACCGATCTGACAGATATAACGTTTCCGGACAGCGTGACAAGCGTTGGCGATTATGCGTTTTATAATACGGATTATTATAACAACGATAAAAATTGGGTCGACGGCGTATTATATTTCGGCAAGGCATTGATCAAAGCTGACGAAGAGACCTTAAACGGAAGCTATGCGATAAAAGAAGGAACAAAGGTCCTTGCCGACGGAGCGTTTTTCAACTGTAACCGTTTGACGTCGGTCAATATTCCGAACAGTATCATCAGAATCGGCAGTTCTGCGTTCGGCAACTGTAAAAACCTGACTTCGGTAACGGTTCCGGATAGTGTGATGAGCATCGGCAGCGCTGCGTTTGTAGGCTGCAGCAACATGACCTCGGTAACGATTCCAAACGGTGTGAGGAGCATCGGCAGGGCTATGTTTGGTGAATGCAGTAAATTGACGTCATTCACGGTTCCGGACAGCGTGACGGGCATTTGCGATTTTGCGTTTTACAGCTGTCGTAATCTGAAGACGGTCGCTATCGGAAAAAATGTAACAAGTATCGGGGAGTCCGCGTTTTACGATTGCCGCAGTTTGACGTCGGTCACGATCCCGGACAGCGTGATAAACATCGGGGAGTGCGCATTTTCCGATTGCGCCGGGCTGACGTCAGCCACGCTCGGAGACAATGTGATAAGCGTTGGCGAGAGTGCGTTTTCCGATTGCAGCAGCCTGAGGTCTGTTGCGATCGGAGACAAAGTGACGAGCATCGGGGACGCGGCATTTTTCAATTGCAACAGACTGAAAAAAGTAATTTATTCCGGCAGTAAAGATGACTGGGACGAAATCGAGATCGGGAAAGAAAACGATGATTTAATCGGCGCGAAAATGCAATACTTGAGGGTTGCTTCCGAAACGACAGAGACTTCCTCCGTGACGGCAGCTCCCACTACAAACGAACCCCCGACTGAAACGGAATCTTTGACCGCAACGGAACCCCCGACTACAACGGATGTTCCAATTGCAACGGATGCCCCAACCGGAACGGAAGCGCCGACTTCGACAGAAGTCACGACCGCGACGAAACCCGCGACTACGACGGAACCCACGACTACGACGGAACCCACGACCGCGACGGAACCTGCGACTGCGACGGAACCCACGACTGCGACGGAAACGCCGGCCATTACCGAACCTGTCAAGGCAATCGAATCCAAAGACGCGGAAAAGGCGATTGTGAATGCCGAAAAGAAACAGGTCGCGATCCGGCCCGGGCAGTCGCCCGACGAGCTGAAAGACCTTCTCGGCGGGAATGTGATGATCCTCGGCGCGGACGGCAAGGCGCTTGACGCGGGCAAAAAAGTCGGCACCGGCTGTATCGTTAAAACTCCCGACGGCGCGGAATACACAATTGTCGTCCCCGGCGACACGGACGGCGACGGCAAGGTCGGCGCGTCCGACGCGAGAAAAGCCCTTCGCGCCTCGGCAAAGCTTGATTTGCTTTACGGCGCGTACGGCAGAGCAGCGGACATCAACGCCGACGGCAAGATAAAAGCCGCCGACGCACGCTCGATCCTGCGCATCGCCGCGAAGCTCGACGAGATCACAAAAGATATCCTTGCTAAGGCAACACCGCACAAATGCGAATGCGCGTCTTGCTTGATCTTTGTTTCGTCATCCTGCACAGCTTTTTCTTGACAACCGTCAGGTTGCCTGCGAAAAATCTGTACAATCTGACGAAAAAATCTACTGCGCAATCCGCA
>JAFRPB010000154.1 GCA_017429345.1 Clostridia bacterium
CATCGACGACGGGAAACTCACCGGAAAGATAAGCGGCGCGACAAAGGCGCTCGATCTCATCGGTCCGCGCAATCTGCGCGACACGCTGACGGCGGTCGAAAAGGGCGGTATCGTCTGTCAGACCGGACTTCTCGGCGGCATATACGCCTTGAACGGCTTTGATCCGATCAAGGACATCCCGAACGGCGTGTATCTGACGGGTTACTTCTCCAACTATCCGACGCAGGCGGTCATTGATGAGATATTCACATTCTTAAACGAAAAGAAACTTGTTCCCGTCTGCGGTAAAGTGTTTGATTTTGAAAATGTCCGCGATGCGATCATCGCGCAGGACGTGGGCGGCGTGAACGGAAAGATCGTTGTAAAGGTATAAATATGGGGATGGAAGAAAAAACGAGGTTTGCCGTTGATAAATCAAAGTGTATCAAATGCGGCAAATGTATCAACACCTGCTCCGGTATGGTGATCGGATCCGGTGCGGACGGATACCCGCAGATGAATGAATTTGAGCGCTTCGGCTGGCGCGGCTGTTGGAGATGTCAGCATTGTCTCGCAGTTTGTCCTCAGGGGGCGATCTCGATCTTCGGCAAAAAGCCGGAGGATTCGCTGCCTCCGCCGCCCGATGAAATGGGCGACTATATGGAACGCCTCGTCACTAACCGCCGTTCCTGCCGCAGATTTCTTGATAAAAACGTCGATCCGCAGACCGTCACAATCATCCTTTCCGCTATGGCGGCAGCCCCGACAGGCGGCAACTCTCAAGGCGTGGAATACACCGTGATCGACGACAAAAGTCGAGTAAAGGAGATACGCGACGTCGCATACGCAAAAATGGACGCCGACGCCAAGCGGCATATCTATACGCACAGCTTCAGCGATTTTTATTACGCAAAAATGAAGGAGTCGGAGAAAACCGTCCGCAAAGGCGATTTGCTCTTCTGCGGAGCGCCGCACCTCTTTATCGCTCACGCTCGCTGCGTCGGGAAATGGGGCGAGGACGCCAAAGCGGACTGCATTTTAGCGACCGCGTATTTTGAACTTCTCTGTAACGCGCACGGGCTCGGCACGACGATCATGAGTTATTCTGCGGAAGTCTTGAACGAGCTTGCACCGCAGGCGAGAGCCATGCTGAATATCCCGAAGGATCACTATACCGGGCTGATCGTCGGCTTTGGCTATCCAGAGATCGAATACGCGCGAGGCGTACAAAAGGACCGCTCTGTGAAAACGCACAGGTACAGTAAAGAAAGAGTAAAATGAGGAATCCCCCATGTTTTTCAGAAACAATTACAGGAATATGATAAAACCGAAAGAAGACTATGAGACAAGCATTGCGCGCTTAAAGAAAGCGCTTGACGAAGCGGATGCCGTCGTGATCGGCGCCGGCGCGGGGCTTTCCACCTCGGCGGGATTCGTCTATAACGGTGAACGCTTTAAAAAGCATTTCTCGGACTTTGCGGAAAAATACGGTTTTAACGATATGTATTCCGGCGGGTTTTACCCCTATCAAACGCCGGAGGAATTCTGGGCTTACTGGAGCAGGTACATTTTCGTTAATCGCTATACGGACGCGCCGAAGCCGGTGTATAACGAGCTGTTCGAGCTTGTAAAAGGCAAGGATTATTTCGTCATCACGACGAACGTCGATCATTGTTTTCAGAAAGCGGGCTTTGATAAGAAGCGTCTGTTTTACACGCAGGGCGATTACGGACTGTTCCAGTGCAGCGTGCCGTGTCACGATAAAACCTATGAGAATGAAGAAACCGTCCGCCGTATGGTCGAAGAACAGAAGGATATGCGTATCCCGACTGAACTGATCCCTAAATGCCCTGTCTGCGGTAAACCGATGACGATGAACCTTCGCTCGGACGACAAATTCGTGGAGGACGAAGGTTGGCACGAGGCGGCGGAGAGGTATGAGAACTTTTTGCGCACACGCAAAGGTAAGGTCCTTTTCCTTGAACTCGGAGTTGGCTACAATACGCCGGTGATCATCAAATACCCGTTCTGGAATATGACGGCGAAGAACCCGGACGCGACCTACACCTGTATCAACTACGGCGAAGCGGTCTGTCCGGAGGATATAAAAGATCGTGCGATCTGTATCGACGGGGATATCGGAGGAGCGCTACACAGATTATCATAAAAGCCATCATTTATCCGTTCTCTATACTGCCTCCATTATTTCAAAAGTGGGGGCGGTTATTATAAAAGCAAAAAGACCGACATTTCTGCCGGTCAAACTGACACTTTATGATATGTGCCCCCTCCTGACTTTCTCAATAATCCTCCATGCTCGTTTTCAAAATCACAAAGTGGTTTTTACGGACGGTGAAATATCCGTCCTTTTGCATTTTGCCGAACTCCTTTGAAAGCGCCGTGCGCTCGACATTCAGATAATCCGCGAGCTGCTGACGGTCGAAAGGGATATCGAATTCCCGTTTGCCGGTCTGAATGGAAACGGAATTGAGATAGGACATCACCCTGCCGCGTATGGATTTCGGCGAGGTGTGGAAACTCCGCCCGGACAGGTGCAGATTTTTATGCGCGGAAATCGTCAAAAGATTTGACATCAGTTTGCCTGTCCACTCTCTTTTATTTTCATCTATCTCGCGTACACGTAAAAAGATAATGCGGCAGTCCTCGTTCGCCGTGACGTCAACGAGAAGCGGCTCGTTTTGTATCAGCGCATAAGTCTCGGCAAAAAACTGACCTTTTCCAACGTAGCTCAATATCGTGCGGTTACCCCACATATCGTTGCTTTCAACGGTCACGCTGCCGTCGAGAACTATACCCATAAAAGAAGTTTTCGCCCCGGCGTGAAGGATCGTTTCGCCTTTTTCATAAGCTTTTTCTTTTGCTTCAAGCAGCGTCAGCGCGTCCCTTGCGATGACCGAAGCGTACACCACCATGGGCAC
>JAFRPB010000155.1 GCA_017429345.1 Clostridia bacterium
AGCGATTTCCGACACTTCACTCTTCACTCTCCACACTCCACACTTTTCCCAATAACCGGCAACGAGCAACGAGCAACCGACAACGATCTAAAATCAAATCGCGCAGCGATTTCCGACACTTCACTCTTCACTCTCCACACTCCACACTTTTCCCAATAACCGGCAACCGGCAACGAGCAACGGGCAACCGACAACGATCTAAAATCAAATCGCGCAGCGATTTCCGACACTTCACTCTTCACTCTCCACACTCCGCACTTTTCCCAAAAACCAACAACCGGCAACGAGCAACCGGCAACGAACAAGGAGCGATCACCATGACCATCAGAGAAATGCAGGACGAGATCCTGCGGCTCAAAAAAGAAAAAGACGTGTGCATTCTCGCGCACACCTATCAGACGAACGACATTCTCGAGATCGCCGATTTTACGGGCGATTCCTTCGGCCTGAGCGTCAAGGCGCAGTCCGTGCCGCAGCAGAATATTCTCATGTGCGGCGTGCGCTTTATGGCGGAGACCGTGAAGCTGCTCTCGCCGCAGAAGCACGTGTATCTCTCGAACGACGCGGCGGGCTGTCCCCTCGCCGATCAGGCGGATCGGGATCTCGTTCTTCAGCTGCGTGAGCAGATGCCCGATTACTGCTTCGTCGTGTATATCAACAGTACCGCCGAGACGAAAGCGGTCTGCGACGTGTGCGTGACATCCTCCTCGGCTGTGAAGATCGTGAAAAATATCGGGAATCCGAATATTTTCTTCCTGCCGGACTGCAATCTCGGCGATTTTGTCAAACAGCAGGTCCCGGAGAAAAACATCGAGCTGATGCGCGGCGGCTGTCCGACGCATCTGCGCGTCACCCCTGACGAGGTGCGCGCAGCGAAGGCAGCGCATCCCGGCGCGCCGGTGCTCGTGCATCCCGAATGCCGTCCCGAGGTCGTCGCGCTCGCCGATTACGTCGGCAGCACCACGGGCATAATCGCCCGCGCGGAGAAAGGCGAAGAGAAGGAATACATCATCGGCACCGAGAACAGCGTGCGCGCGCATCTTCAGATGAACTGTCCGGGCAAGCGGTTTTATCCGCTCTCGAAGGACTGCGTCTGCCATAATATGCAGATCACGACGATCGCCGACGTTTACAATATGCTCAGATACGGCAAAGAAGAGCTGGCGATGTCCGACGAGCTGATCGCCGCGGCGGTGCGTCCGGTCAACGAAATGCTGAGGCTCGGCGAATGAGCGGGGCGCTGATCGCCATGAGCGGGGGCGTGGATTCCTCTGTCGCCGCTTATCTGACGAAAGAGGCGGGCTATGATTGCATCGGCGCGACGATGCGGCTTTTTACAAACGAGGACGCGAACGTTTCCCGCGAGAAAAGCTGCTGCTCCGTCGAGGATACCGAATTTGCCCGGGCTGCGGCGTTCCGGCTGGGCTTTCCGTATTACGTCTTTGATTTTTCGGGCGATTTCCGCAAATCGGTGATCGAGCCCTTTATCGACGCTTACGAAAACGGCAGAACGCCGAATCCCTGCGTCAACTGCAACCGGTACCTCAAATTTGAATCCCTTTACCGCCGCGCGCGGGAATTGGGGCGCGATTATATCGTGACGGGCCACTATGCGCTCATCGAGGAAAAAAACGGGCGGATGCGCCTGAAAAAAAGCGTTGACGAGACGAAGGATCAGAGTTACGTTCTGTATTCCCTGACGCAGGAGCAGCTTCGGCATACGCTTTTTCCGCTCGGCGGAATGCGCAAGACCGAGGTGCGCGCCCTCGCCGCGTCGCTGGGGCTTGCGAACGCCGAAAAGCCCGACAGTCAGGATATCTGTTTTGTGCCCGACGGAGATTACGCCGCGGTGCTGAAGAATTATACGGGCAAAACCTATCCCGCGGGTCAGATCCGCGATAAATACGGCAACGTGCTCGGCGCGCACGACGGGATCATTCATTATACGATGGGCCAGCGCAAGGGGATCGGCCTCGCGCTGCCGGCCCCCGTCTATGTGACGGATATTATCCCTGAGACAAATACGATCGTCGTCGGCCCGAATGAGGATCTTTTTACCCGCACGTTGATCGCCGACGATTTTAACTGGATCGCGTGGGAAACGCCTCCGGCGGTATTCCGGGCGCGGGCAAAGATCCGCTATAAACAGCCGGAAAAGGAAGCCGAGGTATCCGTTCTGCCGGACGGCAGAGTGAAAATCGCGTTTGACGAGCCTGTCCGCGCCGTCACGAAAGGGCAGGCCGCGGTGATCTACGACGAAGAAGGGTACGTTCTCGGCGGCGGAACGATCTGCGGCAAAAACTGATTTTTTTTCCGCGCTTGAAAAGGCGTGATTGCGGCTGCCGCGCGGCGAAAACGTCGGCGGCGCGGAATGCTTTTTTGCTGCGCGCGGGTTTTGCCGCGGCGGCGCGGAATGCTTTTTTGCTGCGCGCGGGTTTTGCCGCGGCGGCGCGAATACTTCGGCGGCGGAGATTTCTTTCTCTGCCGTCGGATTTTTTATCGGATATATTTCGAAATAATATCCTATTTTGGAAAATTACTTTACAAACCGCCTTTTTTCGGTTAAAATCATTATGGTAAAGGCAGGCCGCGCGGAGTGAGAAACGCCGTCCGGCAAAGCCGAAAAGATTTTGAAAGGGTGGTTTTTTTGTATACGCTGAATATGATCCTGAACGCCATTATCTCCGCGTTGATGGTCATGCAGGCCGCGTTTGCGCTGCCGTTCAACAGCGCGGTGTTTTACATCGACAACAAGGCGTCCGTCTTTGAGAGCGGCGACGAGATGTATACCGTGATCTGGTCGACGACGCTGCCGGGCACGGGGTATGTGACCTACACTTATGAGGGCGTCGAGTACGTGGTGAAGGACCTGCAGAATTCCGCGGTCCGCACGACGGACACGATCCACAGCGTCCGCGTCCCGAAGGCGCATCTGGACAACAATACCTATACGTATTCATCTCAGAATATCGGCACGAGGCGCGCGTACGTCGCCGTGAAGGGGCGGACCGTCACCTCGGAGCCGGTCGAGTTCCGCGGGTATTCCGGGCAGGAGCCGATCCGGGCGCTTGTGCTTTCGGATATCCACGAGAACCCCGCGAACGCCGAAAAAGCGGCGTCGAATTTCGACGGGCAGCCCGATCTGCTGATCCTGAACGGGGACCTTGTCAGCTATATGACCTCGGTGCTCAAATTCAAGCAGATCCTCTCCTACGCCTACCGGTTCTCCGGCGGCAGCATCCCGGTCATCTATACGCGCGGCAACCACGAGAACCGCGGCACCTACGGCCCCGAGGCGGTCGATATCTTCAAGACCTCGACGCGCGGGCAGTATTTCACCTGCAGTTACGGCCCGATTAGCTTCCTCTGTCTCGACACGGGCGAGGATAAGGATGATGCCGACTGGACCTACAGCGGTCTTGTGGATTCGACGACGTATGTCGCGGGGGAGACGGAATGGCTCAAAACCCTGTCGCCCGACGCGGCGGCGATGTACCGCGTCGGTATCGGACATATGCCGAATCTCGACAACCGGTACGGCAACAACTGGGTCCCGATCCTCACCGATCTGAAAATCGATCTGTTCGTCGCCGCCCATAAGCATCGGGTGAATTTCGAATACAGAAAGCAGGTCACGCCGTTCCCGCTGATGATCGACGGCGGCAAGACGAACGACGACGGGTATATCGCCACCATGCTCACCTTTGACGGCGGGGAGATCCGGGCGGAATGCTTCGACGAAAAGAACAGCTTCGTCGGCGAGCATACCTACGTTATGGGGGCAAGGTAACCGCCGACGCACGCCCGGCGTTGACTGACGGACATAATATAAGGATCTTAATATAAACAAAACCGATCGATCCGGACGGGTCAGAGATAAGATGTAAAAGATAAAAGAGAGATAAGAGATAAGTATGGCTCTTTACGGATAACATAAAAGTGATAACCGCGTATTTATCACGGTTATCACTTTTATCTCGCTTCAAAAAATCGTGATGTGTCGGGCTGACGCCTTCATTTGGTAAATTCCGATTTAACGGCGAAGCCGTTAAATCAGAATTTACAGGCATTAGGCATTGGGCATTAGGCAATAGACTTGTCAATTTTACGCAGTGCGCCTCGGGTTGTTACCTAATGCCTATTGCCTATTGCCTACTGCCTTACATCCCGA
>JAFRPB010000156.1 GCA_017429345.1 Clostridia bacterium
CGTCTCTCGAATCTCGTCTCTCGAATCTCGTCTCTCGAATCTCGTCTCTCGAATCTCGTCTCTCGAATCTCGTCTCTCGAATCTCGTCTCTCGAATCTCGTCTCTCGAATCTCGTCTCTCGTATCTCGATTCTCGTATCTCGTCTCTCGTATCTCGATTCTCGTATCTCGATTCTCGTATCTCGATTCTCGTATCTCGATTCTCGTATCTCACAACCACCTGTCCACCCGAACGATCATTCCCGATCTTCCCTGCCGGACGGTGATATCGCAGAGCGAGCGGAGCGCGGCGAGCCGTTCTTCGATCACCGGCCGTTCGGAATACTCGTCCAGCGGGATATACGAAAAATGATGATAGAGCGGGATATAAACGTACGCCGGCTTTTTTTCGGGGTACAGCTCCCAGTATCGCGCCTGACGGCTGCCCTTGTCCGCGTCCACATACCACGCCGTGTACGCGGCGAACGGCCGGTCAAGATAGAGATAGCAGTACGAGCAGAGCCCCATCACATAGACCGGGCCGTCCGTATCCGCCTTGATCTCGTCGAGATCCGCGAGGATCCCGTCGTATTTCTCTTTGTGCGCCGCGGTGGTGCGGATCCCCTTGAGCGGTCCCGCGTCGATCTCGGCATTCAGCGTTCTGTCGCCGGTGTTGTTTGCCGTTTCGAGGAACTGGCAGCTCCCGTTGACGAAGAGATTGCCGACGTCCCACACAAGACAAAGGCACGCGAGCGCCGCCGCCAGTATTTGAAGCGATCTTTGTCTGCGCGCGGTCGTTTCCGCGGCGGCAGCCTTTGCGCGGTTCTTTATCTCCGCGGCGGGCGCGGGGCGATTCTCACGGATCAGTTCGCAGACGAAATACGCGGTGGAAAAATATGTCAGGATCCCGCCGTAGCCGAACACGATCTCCGAGAAAAAATCCACCGTGAGTGACAGAAGCGCGCCGAACAGCCAGAAACCGAAGATGCGGCGGTCCTTTTTTCTGCACAGAATATAACAAATCAGACCGAAGGGAAGCGCCGGCACGGAATGGTACTGCATCAGCGCGAGCACGCGCCGCGCGTCCGCCGCGACGTACGCGATCATAAAGCCGTAGCAGCTCAACAGACAGAGCGCGGAGAGAACGAACAGCAGCGGCCGAAGCGTTCCCTGCGGGCGCTTTTTTACGTAGATCCCGCAGACCGCGCACAGAGCGACGAGCGCGAGGGGCGGCGCGATACCGTAGGCGCGGATCATCTGCCGAAGATAAGCGATATTCGCCCGGTTCCCCAGAAGCGTCATGCCGTATTCGCTGTCGCCGCCGAGCTCGGGCAGCGTTTTCAGAATATCGCCGACGCCGGTCCCGACGGCGAGCCCGGTCAGCATCGATACCGCGACGATCGCGACGCCCGCGCTGAGCAGCAGCAGCGTCCGGCCGTTCAGCAGAAAATCATAACCCGCGGCAAGAGCGCTTCCCCGACGCCTTGCGATCGCCCGTATCGCGGCGGCGGCCGCAAGGAAAAACCAGATCGCCGCGGTCGCAGGCTGACAGACGACGCCCATGCCGTAGAACAGCCCCGCGAGGATCAGCCGCGCCGGCGAGGAGCGTTCCCGCCTGTCGTGAAACAGAAAAACGGCGCAGAGCGCGGCGCAGTGCAGACCGCAGTTGTAATAGTTCAGCGCGTACATCCCGAAAAACGTATGCGCGCAGAAGGCGCCGACGGCGATCAGCGCGGGCAGCTTTTTCTCCCGCAGCGCGAAATATAAGATCCAGTAAAGAATAAAATCAACGGCCAGAAAAACATACCGCATATACAGCACGACGCCTTCGGTCCCGCCGGTCACGGCGGTAAAAAGCCGGAAGGGAAGGATCTGCGCCAGCGAGGAAAGCTGCGAAACGTGCCATTCCTCCGCCAGCAGCCGGTCGCCCTGCAGCAGCCGCTGCGGGATCGTATAATAAAAGCTCTCGTCCACCGAATCCATGCCGCGGGGGATCGCCCACAGCAGATAGCCGAAAAGCCCCGCGCATAAAAGCAATGCCGCGAGATCGAAGTAAGTGAAGCGTATATTCGGTTTTGAGAGGGATCTTTTCATTCAGGCTCTCCGTTTGTCCGTTATCCGAAACGGTAGATCTTTCACGTTTCTCCCTCGATCAGCGTGAAGGAGCCGAGCGATTCGATGAAGCCGTCGATCGTGCCGAGCTGTTCGGGCGTAAAAACATCCGTCCGGGGCGCGCCGTCGTACAGAATATCCGGAACGAAGACATACGTCGGTTTTTTGTCGGGGTGCAGCGCCCAATACGCGGCTTGCCGGGGGACGATGTCTTTTTCGACGCACCAGGTCGAGATCGCGCCGCAGCGCAGCGAGGGCAGATACAGATAACACTGCGGCAGCATCCCCGCGACGTAGAACGTTCCGTCCGCTTCGGGGCCGATGGAGTCGAGATCCCGCAGCAGCGCTTCATAGATCCGCGCGTTTTCTTCCGACTGCCGCAGCCCCTTCAGCGGACCCTCCGCGAGCGTGACGGGGCGCAGATCGTCGGTGACGACGTTCAGCGTCTCATTGACGTAAAGCGCCGGTGCGGCCGCGGTCAGGACCAGCGCGGCGACCGAGAGGATCGCGGCGGCGCGCAAGGGAAGCCGGGAGGGCTTCGCGCCGCGGCGGCCGGGGTTTGCCGCAGAGAGCTCCCGCGTCAGCTCGCGGCAGAAAAACGCCGCGGGGAGATAGGCGAGTCTGCCCGCGTAAAGCACCGTGACTTCGGAAACGTAATCCACTGCGACGGAACACAGCGCCGCCGTGATCAGGATCGCGAGCATCCGGCGGTCCCGGCTCTCGCTGATGAGAAAGCACAGCAGCGCGAAAAAGAAGATCGGCAGACTGCTGCATTTGAAGCTGTTGCGGTCGAGATGGCCGAGCATATGTACATAACAGGAGATCAGCCACAGCAGCGCGGCGGGGAACAGGATCGCGGCGTATTGCTCCCGTCTGCGTTTTTTTGCGCAGAGAACGGCGCTCACGGCGAGCAGGACCGGCAGCGCGGCGAGGTTGACCGCACCGAAGCTGTTCAGAATATACCGAGGCTTGAGCGCGGTATTCGCGTAATTGCCGAAGATCGTCATGCGGTATTCGCTGTCGGAAAAAAAGTTCGGCAGATTTTCGGCGATCGCGGCGACGTCGCTCGTAAGGAGAAGATATACGAAAAACGCCGCGGCGCAGGCAAAAACGCCGACGCTGATCCGGAGCCAGGACCGCCCGGAGAGCAGAACGCCGTTCCCGCCGCCGTTTCTCTTTTCTCTGAAGCGCCGGATCAGGACCGCGCAGGAATAGATGAAATAGACCGCCGCGAGGGTCGGCTCGGTCAGCACGGCGCAGGAGAGGATCACGCCCGCAAGGATCAGCAGCGGCCGCGACGGCTCTTTGGGGGAGAAGAACAGGATGAGGCAGATCGCAGCGAACCCCTGAACGCCGACGTTGTAGTAATTGACCGCGAGAAGCCCCGCGAACAGGTCGTAGCATAAAAGCGCGGCGGCGGCGAGTCCCCAGACGCCCTGCGGGCGAAGTCTGATATAGAAAAAGCAGAACAAAGCGAGGTCGATCGCGATGTAGCACATTCGCATGCAGAAAAGGATCCCCGCGGTGCCGCCGGCGATCGCGGTGCACAGGCGGTAAAACGGCAGCTGCAGCAGCGTCGCGAGCTGTGAGAGATGCCAGTCGTCCGCGAGAAGCCGGTCGCCCTGCGCGAGCCGCTGGGAAAGCGAGATATAAAACAACTCGTCCTCTGCGGGAGAGTGAAAGACCGCTGCGGCGATCAGCGCCGCGCACAGAAGGCAGAAAACGCACGCCGCGGCGATATCCGTCCGTGCGATACGCGGCTTTGTTTTCGGCATTGCGTCTTCTCTCCCTTCTCAAGTCCCGGTCCTGCGTCCCTCATTCCGCTTTGTCGTCTGCGGGCAGACGCCATTCTTTTACGGTCAGGATCAGCCCCGATCTTCCGCGCTCGGCGTCCCAGTCGCAGATCTTCCCGAGCTCCGCGAGCTTCCGCGCCGTGTAGTCCGTTCCGTATGCGGACTCGTTGGATCTCAGATTGTAGTATTCATACATCGGGATGTAAATGTATCCCGGCCGTTTTTCGGGGTGCAGGATCCAGTATCGCTGCAGCCTTGTTTCCGTGTCGCTGTCGACGTACCATGAGGAATATGCGCCGATCGGCGCGTCCGTGCATAAATAATAATAGGGGTGCTGTCCGGCGATGTAGAGCGGCAAAACGCCGTCGATCGACGCAAGATCGGCGAGCACGCCGTCGTACAGATCCCTGAACGTCTGCGTCGAGCGGATCCCGCGGTAAGGGCCGTCGGTGATCATTGCGGTCAGGGAACGGTCAGCGGATGTGTTGTACGCCCGCTCGATCGGGTAAAAGCTGCCCGTGACCGCGACCGAGAACGCCTCTCCCGCAAGGGGCAGAAGGCAGAGGACCGCGGCGGCCGCCGTAAGACGTCCGACCGCGCGGGAAGGAGCGGCTTCGGGGCTCTCCGCGCGAAGTTCGCGGATCAGCCGCAGGAAATAATACGCCGCGGGGAAATATGCCAGCGCGCCGCCGTACATGACCGTGACGTCAGAAAAATAATCGCGGAAAAGGCTCATGCCGAAGCAGAACCAGATCAGAAGAAAGATCCGTTTCTCGCGCTCTCCGCAAAGAAAACGGCAGATCAGCGCGAACAGCGGCACGTGAAACGTCGAGCCGAAGAATGCGTAAACAAGATGCTCCGGCGCTTCATGCAGCCGGATCGCCGCCATGATCCACGAGGCGGTCATCGCCCCCTCGGCGAGCAGCAGCACGCAGACGCGCGCGATACGGGGGACGCGTTTTCTGCCGCATACCGCGCTGACCGGCACGAGGGCCGCCAGAACCGCGAGCGGCGCGACGCCGTACATCTCAAACATTCCGGCGAGCTTGTGCGGCGTGCGGTAATTGCCGTACCAGCGCATGAAGTATTCGCTGTCGGTGAACAGCTCGGGGATCTCTTTGATCAGCGGGCCGATCCCGACGGCGATAAAAAGGTAAGCGAGAAACGCCGCGGCGCACAGGGCGACGCCGACGGTCATAAGCATCCACACGCGGCCGTTCAGCAGAAAACCGAAGCCGTCGAAAAGCCTTCCCTTTCCCTTTTTCAGCGCGTAAACGAGCGCGAAAAGGCTGTATACGATATACAGTCCCGCGAACGAGGGCTGCATCACGACCATTGCGGACAGAATTACGCCCGAGGCGATCCCCGCGGGGACGGAGACTTTTTTTTCTTTGCAGCACACAAGGAACCAGATCAGCGCCGCGCAATGCAGGCACATCGTATAATAACCGAAAGCGCAGATCCCCGCGAACATGAAGCCGCAGAACAGCGGCGCGGAGAGCGCGGCGGCGAGACCGCGGTCGCGGAAGCGCAGATAGTAGAACCAGTAAAGCGCCAGATCCGCGGCGAGGTAAAAATACCGCATGAACAGCATGACGCCGTCGCTGCCGCCGTTGATCAGCAGATACAGCCGGTACGGCAGATACTGAAACAGCGCCGAGGTCTGCGTCAGGTGCCATTCGTCGATAAACAGACGGTCGCCGGCGGCGAGCCGTTTGGTGATCGTATAGTAAAATCCCTCGTCGACAAAGCCGACGCCTCTCGATTTCGCGAAAAAGAGATAACCGAACAGGCCGATGCACAGAGCAGCGGCGAGCGCGTCGATCGCGGTGATTTTGATTGTTCGGTTCGTTTTCATCTCTCCGGTTACGCTCCGTCACGGTGTGTGTTGTTCATTTATATCTTCCATCGGTCGACGCGAAGCAGAATGCCGGCTTTCCCGTTTTCGGTATGAAAATCGCATACATCCGAAAGAAACGAGAGCTGTTTCGGTTGAAGCGATCTGTGCTGCGCGTAAATATATGCCGGGCGGTTTTCCGGGTGCGCCTGCCAGTAGCGGACCAGCCGGTCGGTGCTGTTGCCCTCGATATACATCGGCGTCGGCGCGCCGATCGGCAGATCGAGATACAGATAGAACCACGGATTCTTTTCCGCTATATAGACCGGACCGTCGCAGACGGCCCTGATCGCGTCGAGATCCGAGACCACGTCGTTGTATTTGTTTTTATAGCTTTGCGCGGTGCGGATTCCCCGCAGCGGTCCCGTTTCGATCCGCGCGTTTATTTCCTCGTCGGCCGAGGCGGAATAAAGACGGTCGTTGTAAAAATAATGCCGCGCAAGATATAGATTGAACGCGTCCGCGCAGACGAGGCCGCAGAGCAGGAGCAGCGCCGTGCAGACAAGCGCCCGATCGGACGCGGCCGGTTTCTTTCTTTCCGGCAAAGCGCGTTCCGCTGTGTCCGCAGCGTCCGCGCCGTCGGCGGGCTCTGCCGCCGACGAAAGAGAAAACAGCTCCCGCAGCAGTCCGGTCGCCGAGTACGCGGCGGAAAACAGCGCGATCCGCCCGCCGAAGCCCAGCGTGATATGCGAGAACAGGTCGACCGTCAGCGACGAGGCGAAGGCGAGCAGCCAGAAGGCGAAAATGCGGCGGTCCTTTTTCTCCTGCAGGATATAACAGATAAGCCCGAAGGGCAGAAGCGGGAACGCGGCGTAACGGTACGGCATCAGAAGCCCGTCCGTACCGGTATAGCAATAGCGGATCTCAAGAACGAAAGATCCGAGCGTCAGCGCCGACGCGACAAGAAACAGCGCGAAGCGCAGCCGTTTTCCCGCGCGCAGTTTTCTGACGAGCACGCTGACCGGGATCAGCGCGAAAAGACCTGCCAGCGGGACCGCGCCGTGGATATTCAGCAGGTTTTTGACCTTTTCCGCGTTGGTCGTGTTGCCCGCGGCGGAAAACTCATATTCCGCGTCGTTGAAAATTTCCGGCACGGAATCAAGAATATTGTGCAGCCCGCTTCTGATGCAGACCGCGATCACGACGACCGCAGCCGAGACAGCGGCGGTCAGGGTGAGAACGTCGAAAACGCGCCCGTTGAAAATAAAATCATATTCGGAAAACACGGCGCTGCCGCGTTTTTTCAGGATCATGCGAAAAACCGCGAATACGGCAAACAGAAGATACGCAAATGCGAGCGTGGGCTGGCAGAGCACGGCGCAGCTTAAAAGCACGCCCGAGACGATCAGCGCAGGCAGGGAAGGGCGGTCTTCCGGCGCGATCAGCAGTACGAGCGAGAGCGCGAGAAAATGCGGCGGCAGCGCGGTATAGCTGAAGGTGAACGCCCCGAGATGCACGTAGGAGCACATCAGCGCCGACCCCGCGAGCGCCGCGACGCCGTATCTGCGCAGCTTCAGATAATAAAACCAGTAGCAGAACAGGTCGAACAAAACGAAGAGTCGCCGCATGAACAGAAGAATGCCTTCCGTCCCGCCCGTGATCAGAGTATACAGCTTGCAGGGCAGGAGCTGTACGACGGCGGAGAGCTGTGTGATATGCCAGTCGTCGACGAAGATCCGGTCGCCGCGCAGAAAGCGCAGCGGCATGGTGAAATACCAATGCTCGTCCGAAAGACCGACGCCGGTATTCACCGAATAAAACAGATAACCGAACAGCAGAACGCAGACGGCGACGGCGGCGATATCAACGCCCGATATTCTTTTTTTCCCGGTTCCGCGATCCATATAATACTCCAGTATAAAAAAATACAGTATAATTATATATTATCGTGTGGGAGATGTCAATTGTAATTCCTGATTTGCAGGCATTAGGCATTGGGCATCAGGCAATAGTCCTGTAAAATATACGCTGTGCGCTTCGGTTGTTACCTAATGCCTATTGCCTGCTGCCTATTGCCTTGCATCCCGATAAATCAAGATTTCCTGTTGTCTTTTCCTCCCGCATATGCTATCATATCCCCGTCCGCGGAGATCGCGCGGGCGGGAAGGGATCGGAGAATGAAAAAACTGCTTCAAATATTGAAAAAGGAGCCCATGCTCACCGTTTCGGTCGCGGCGGCGGTCGCGGCGCTGTTCATCACGCCGCCGTCGATGCGGCTGCTCTCCGATATCGACTGGCGCACGCTCGGCACGCTGTTCATGATGCTGACCGTGCTTGAGGGCTTCAAAAAAGAGAATATTTTCAATCCCGTCCTGAAGCTCGCCGGCAGGATCGGTTCCATGGCGGGGCTGTCGCTGTTCCTTGTGTTCGCGGTGTTTTTCTCGTCCATGTTCGTTACGAACGACGTTTCGCTGATCATTTTCGTCCCGCTCGCGATCCTGCTGTTCCGCGCGGGGAATAAAGAAAAATACATTCTCCCCGTCCTCGCGATGCAGAACATCGCCGCCGTGCGCGGTTCCCTGCTCACGCCCTTCGGCAGCCCGCAGAACCTGTTTATTTACGGGCAGTCCGGCGTATCGGCGCTGCGCTTTGTGCAGTATATGTCTCCGCTATGGATCATGTCCGGTGTTCTGCTCGTGTGTTTCGTGTTGTTTTTATACCGGAAGGATATCCGGCAGAAAACGGGCATCCGCACCGCGGAATTCATCGAGCCGGCGGACCCGGGCAGAAAAAAACACCGCATTGCATATCTTTGCCTGTTCGCGCTCGTGCTGCTGACCATTGTCACCCGCACGCCGATCTGGTACGTTGCCGTCGCCGTCGTTGCGGTCGGGGTGTTCATTGTCGACCGGAAGATTTTGATCAAAACGGATTATGTGCTTCTGCTGACGTTTTTTTGCTTTTTCGTGTTTTCGTCCTCGATCGCTGCGAACGAAAAGATCGCCGCCTTCCTGCAGAGCGCGGTCGCCGGACGCGAATATGTCTGGAGCATCCTTCTGAGTCAGGCGATCTCGAACGTGCCCGCCGCGATCGTGCTTTATCCCTTCGCGCAGAACCGCGGCGCGCTGCTTTACGGTCTGGATTCCGCGGGCCTGTGCACGCTGATCGGCTCCCTCGCGTCGGTGATCAATTACCGTCTCTACGTGCGCGAATACCCCGGAAAAGGCGGAAAATTTGTTAAGGTGTTTACCCTCGTCTCCCTCGCGTTCTTCGCTTTTGTTGTCCTGCCGGGATATTTCATCAGCCGCGCGTGGATGATATAAATGATTTGCATCCGCAGAAAAATATGCTATAATAAAACAAAACCGAACCCTTAATATTGCGCGGTCCGGTTTCTGAATGTATTTCGGAGGTGCCTTATGGAGAAAACAAAAAAGATCCGCCTGTTCGCCCTGATCGCGTCGGCGATGGCGCTGATCTTTGAATGCGTCTACCCGACCGTATTCATCAAATGGATCGTCCCGCTGTACGCCGTGTGCGTCCTCTGCTCGGCGGTGATCGCTTATCTTCTGTTTTTCGCGCTGTTCGCCGCGAAGGACGCGAAGAAGCCCGCCGTATCCGCGCTGATCGGCGCGGCGGCGTATACCGCGGTCATGATGGGGATCACGCCGCTGGTGAATAATGTGATCTTCGGCGCGGTCGCGCCCTGGGGCAGCGTGCTGGTCAATACGGCGGTCAATCTCGTGTTCTGGCTGGTGATGCTGAAGCTTATCCGCAAAAAGACGGGAGAGCGTTTCGTCTTTCTGCCGCTGCTGTGCGTTCTGCTCGTCGCGGTCGGCGTCCCGGTCAGCGTCGTCACGACAGCGCCCAATATCAAAGCGACGGGCTTTATCGTGTCGGATACCGTCGAAAACTACGAAAAACGGATCTCCGCAATTGATATTTACGAAAACACGCTTGAGACCGCCGTGCCGCAGACGCAGGTCTATGATATCGTCATGGAGCATCTGAGAGCGCCGCTGCCCGCGGGAAAAACGGAGAAAAAGGTGCTTGTGCTCGGCTGGGACGGCTGCCGCGCGGATACGATGATCATGGCGGGGAACCGCGGCGCGGTCGACGCGCTGCTTGCCGACGGCGGCAAAGCGCAGATCGCCTATTGCGGCGGCGCGAACTATCCCGCGCCGATCACGCAGGAGACCGCGACCATGGAGGGCTGGACGACGATGTTCACCGGCTGCTGGGCGGAAAAGCACGGCGTCAGCGGCTTCGACGACGTCGTGACCTCGAAGGAGCGTACGTTTTTCGTCTCCGCGATCGAGGACGGTCTGATCGATTCCGCCGCGTTTGATTTTTCCTGGGACACCCATCTCAGAACCTATGCGAACGACGTGGAGTATTCCAAACAGAACGGGCTGAACGTCGCGTGGAACCTCGCCGAGGGCGAGGAAGGCGGCGACGCGGACGAGGGGACGTATCAGAACGCGCTGCAGGATATTCAGCGCCCCGACTGCTCGGACCTGATCTTCACGATCTTTGAATACTGCGACTATTACGGACATACCTACGGCTTCTGGAACGATACGCCGGAATACGCCGAGGCGTTCCGTCTGTCGAACGAGAAGGGCGTCGCGCTGATCGACGCGGTCAAGGCGCGTCCGACCTACGATACGGAGGATTGGCTGATCCTGATCTCCTCCGACCACGGCGGCTACGTGCGCGGCCACGGCGGCGATAAGCTGCAGGAGCGGATGATGTTTATTGTGACGAATAAGTAAAAACCGAAAGCGCGGAGCCGGTCACAGCTCCGCGCTTTCGGTTTTTACAGGTGTAAGGTTTCAGGTGTAAGGTTCAAGGTTCGCTTATTACGGCGCACAGCGTAGAGTTTTTTGCCGTTTAAACCTTACACCTTGCACCTTACACCTTAATTCATGTTCAGAATCAGTAATTCTCTTCCCGCAGCTCGAAATACGCCTGCGGATGAGCGCAAACGGGGCAGATCTCGGGCGCCTTCGTGCCGACGACGATGTGACCGCAGTTGCGGCATTCCCAGACCTTGACCTCGCTTTTTTCAAAGACGGCGGCGGTCTCCACGTTCTTCAGCAGCGCGCGGTAGCGCTCCTCGTGATGCTTCTCGATGGCGGCGACGGCGCGGAATTTCGCTGCAAGCGCTGTAAAGCCCTCTTCTTCGGCGGTCTTCGCGAAGCCCTCGTACATATCCGTCCATTCGAAGTTTTCCCCGTCCGCGGCGGCGGCGAGGTTCTCGGCGGTGGAGCCGATGCCCTCGAGCTCCTTGAACCACATTTTCGCGTGTTCCTTCTCGTTGTCCGCGGTCTTCAGGAACAGCGCCGCGATCTGCTCGAAGCCCTCTTTTTTCGCCTTGGACGCGAAATACGTGTACTTGTTGCGCGCCTGACTTTCTCCCGCGAACGCCGCGAGAAGGTTCTGTTCGGTCTTTGTGCCTGCGTACTTGTTTGCCATGATGTTTTCCTCCTTATTAAATATGGTTTATTTTCTCCCAGAGTTTTTCCCATACGATATACAGGACCGAGAAAAACCGGGTTTCAATGAACCGTTTCACGAGCCTGCCGACGGGCGTGGTGTAGAATTCCACCGCCTCGTAAGGCACGGCTTTTTCCTTTTCGGCGCGTCCGTCGTATTTCAGCTCGAACGCCTGCGAATATGTTACGCCGTTCTCGCTGCCGAGCTGAAAGCGGATGTAGCAGCCGAGCAGATCCTCATAATCGTTCAGGTCGATCGTCGCGCAGCCGTCCGTGAGCTCCGTGTCTTTCTGTATCACGGCGCCGTCGGCGATCCACGAAACGAAGCGGCAGGGGCGCGTTTCGTCGTCGAGCACGCGCACGGTGATCGTGTTCGCGGCCTGATCGACCTCGATTTTCTGCACCAGCGGCACGAATTCGGGGTTGCCGTAACCGCCGGGACCTTCGATCTTATTTTCCGGATCGGACTTGTCGAAGCGCGAGCAGCAGAAGAACGCGCCGGAGAGCATCGCCGTTTTGACGTTTTCAAGCGTGTTTTCCTCGAGCGGGAACATCTCGAAGGTGTGGCCCATCTCGCCCTCGGTCTCGCTGTCGTCGTCCGCGAAGGCGGTGATATTCCGTCCCTGCGGGATCACGACCTGCAGCAGCTCGTCCCACAGTGCGCGGTCCTGCGCGGTCACGCGGTCGTTGTTGTTGACGATCTCCATGCCGAGACAAGAAGGATTATTGATAAAAATATCTGCGAAATACGCGATATTCTTCGCGTCGTGCGCGCGCTCGGGATGCACGTCGGAATCGAGCCAGTCGCCCACGTGGTTGAGCACGGTATAACCCTCTCTGCCGTCGTTCTCAACGCCCTCGACCGCGGCCGCGTAGCTGTTCTCGGTGCCCCATTCGCCCTCGCCCCAGCTGCCTTCCTCGAGAAAATAGCCGTTGACGTGGGTCTTGGAGATCACCGCCATGTTCATCTCGATGCCGCCGGTCACGTCGACCATGCCTCTGCCGCCGCGGTCCGCGCCCAAGGTGATGCGCGCGTAACCCTCGTCGGTCATGTTCGCCTCGACGTGGTATTTTTTGCTTAAGGGGTGCCCCTCGACGTGGTTCGCCCAGCAGAAGGGCGGAAAAGTATTGTGCGGCCGGTTCCACCCGTAGTTGATCACGCCGTGATCGGTCATCGCGAGGATGTCGTAGCCCATATTATAGTATTTTTCCACCATGTCGGGCAGAGTGAACTCACCGTCGCTGAACGTGGAATGGGTGTGCAGATTCGCCTTGTACTGCCCCCACGTTTCCCAGTCCACCGCCGCGTAAGGATCGACGACGGTATAATCCGTTTCACCCGCCGCAAGAACGGAAAAGGGCAGAACAGAACCGAGCAGCAACGCGGTCAGCAGAACGCAGAGGGGCTTTAAGAGTTTTTTCATTACGGGGACCTCCGTGGGAAAGGGTGATCAGTCGATGTCTTCGACCTTGGCAAAAATGAGGAATTAGGAATGAGGAATTAGGAATGTCGGAAGTCGCTTCGCGACTTGAATAATAAGAACCCGATCCGCCAACCCAATCAAAGATTTGGGGCGGGTACCCCGGAACCTTGTTACTCGCTTCGCTCGTAATAGATTCGTTAATTTTAATAGAATTAACAATGAGAAAGTCAAAAGCGGAACTTAAATACATTTCACTTACATCTATAATGGGGTACGGGGCGATGCCCCGTCCTTCATTTCTCACTCCTAATTCCTCATTTTTCATTTGCAAATCCTGATTTATCGGGCTGCTTTGCAGCCCGATAAATCAGGATACTGTCATACCCCGCTGCGTCAAACTCTCTTCCACCTCGTCCATCGCGTCGCAGCTGAACACCATTACGGGCAGGCTCGTTTCGCGGTCGAAGGAAAGATAGCTGTACTCGATATCGATATTCATATCTCTGAGAATGCCGAGCATTTTGGCGAGGGAGCCGTTCTCGTCGGAGATCCGCACGCCCAGCACCGGGGTGATGCGGGCGAGATACCCGTTTTCACTCAGCACGAGCGCAGCGCGCTCCGGTTCGGTGACGATCAGGCGCAGCATGCCGAATTCGGCGCTGTCGTAGGTGACCGAGGCGATCACGCCGACGCCCGCTTCGGCGATCAGGTCGAAGATCTCCTTGATCGCGCCCTTTTTGTTTTCCGCAAAGACGGAGACTTGTTTCATGGTATTTCCTCCCTGTCGGTGGTTTGTTTATTATAAGAGTGTGGAGTGTGCAGAGTGAAGAGTGCAGTGAAGGAAGTCGCTCCGCGACTTAATTTATAGAAAGTGTAAAAAAGCAGACGGATGAAAAACCGCGGCACCGAGCTGAATTTTGGAGATATTATACCGAGGTATGGGGGCTTGCCCCCATCCGACACTTCACTCTCCACTCTTAACTCTTCACACTGTAAAATCACGCTTTATATAATGGGGTACGGGGTGAAACCCCGTCCTTAATTCTTCACTTTTCATTTTTCATTTTTCACTTAAAAAATCCCGCTTTTTTCATATTCTCCACATATCCCTCAAACTCCAGTCCGTGGTAAATATCGGCGGTATAATGATTTTTGCCGTTCTGATCGCCCGTCCATTCGATCAGGTAAAACGCGCCGGGGGATTCTTCGATCGCGTCGAGTGCGGCAAGCCCGTTCGCGGGCACGGCGCATTCGCCGTTCAGAACGGTCGCGCCCGACGAGAGTTCCGTGACGGAATAAGATACTTTGACCTCGCGCTGCGTGTCGTTCGCGGCTTTCAGGCGGATCTTCCCGTCCTCCGGCTCGTCGAACATCATGCAGAAGGGCTGCTGGGAGCGCTTGATATAGAAGTAAGCGAGCTTTTTCGTCCCGTACCAGTCCACGACCGCGTCGGAGATCTGCGGCCAGCCGTCGATCAGGTTCCACCAGATGATCCCTGTGCGTCGCCATTTCGCGCAGCGGAAATGCTCGATAAAGAACTTTTTCGCCTCCGCCTGCGAGATCTGGCTCTGCAGCGCGAAGGTGTCGAGGTCTTTCGACGCCTCGCCGAACAGCCGCTCGACCTGTCGGATCATCAGCGAGTTGCGGTAATTGAACGGCGCGGCTTCGTCGGTGCGGAAGGTGCTCGAGTGCAGCATCCATTCGGGGTCGTCGCTTCTTTTGCCGTCGCCCATTTTGTCAAGATGCTCCGGCGAGATGAATTTTTTCAGAGATTCCGGGCTCGGGCAGCCGTGATAGCCCGTCTCCGAGGCGAAATGCGCCGTCGAATTGACGTAAAAATCGCCCTTGAAGAAATCGCGCGGTCCCCACAGGTGCTGCTCCGATTCCCGTTTCTGCAGCGTAAACGCGGTCGAGTCCGTATAAGGCGAGCTCGGCAGATACGGGCGGGTGGGGTCCTCATTCCGCAGCACAAAGGGGATCACGCCGCGCGTCAGAGCGTTGAGGTCGGGATCGACCGCGTTGCAGCGCCGTCCGTTCAGGAACTGCTTCGGCTGCGCGTCGTCGCATTCGTTGTCGCCCGCCCAGACGGCGAGCGAGGCGTGATTGCGGAATTGACGGACGATATGCGTGACCTCTTCTTCGAGCAGCGCGCGCATCCGCGCGTCCTCGGGGTATCTTCCGCACGCCATCGCGAAATCCTGCCAGACGAGGATGCCGTGCTCATCGCAGAAATCGTAAAAATCATCGTCGGGGTAGACGTTGCCGCCCCAGCAGCGTACAATGTTGCAGCCCAGGTCCGCGAGCATTTCGTTCTGCCGCGCGGTATAATTTTTCATCCGTGAAGGAAACGCGTCGGTCGGCACGAGATTCGAGCCCATGCAGAAGATCTTCCGGCCGTTGACTTTAATCACGAATTCCCCGTCGTCGCCCGCCGTGCTCGTGCGTTCGAGCTCGACGATGCGCAGCCCGATGCGCATTTTTTTCGTATCGCAGAGCGTTCCGTTGTGATAAAGACTTACGGTGATATCGTAAAGATTCTGTTCGCCGTAGTTCTTAGGATACCAGAGATACGGATCGTCGATCCCGAAGCCGTCGAGGGCTTCGACGCTCATCAGCGGGCGGTCGAACGTGAAAGCGCGGTCGCGGCATTTCCCTTCGACGCGGTAGGCGTATTCCGAGGCGAAGTCGCCCGTCAGCGTGACGGCGATCCGGCAGCGCATTTGCGCGTGATCCTCAGAAAGGGCGCGGGGGTACAGAAACACGTCCTCGATGCGGTCCTTCGGTTTGTATTCCACGGTCACGGGCTTCCAGAGCCCCGCGGAGACAATGCGGCACATGATGTCCCAGCCGAACATATAGGGCGCCTTGCGCAGCTTGAGCGCGTCGCAGTTGAAGCTGAGCGAAGCGGCGGACGCGGGGAGCCGGTATTCCCGGGCGAAGATCAGTGCGGGGAGGATATGCACCACGACCGAATGCCGCGTTTTCTCCGTATCGGCAAGACGATGCTCGAACGGAACGAACATATTCTCCGAAAAACCAATATATTCGCCGTCGAGAAAGATCTCGGCGGCGGTGTCGATGCCTTCAAAACAGAGAAACGCGTCGCGGTCTGCGTGCGGTTCGGTCTCGAATTCAGCGGCGTACCACAGGTGCCGGTTCTCCAGCGCCTGCGCTTTCAGGATATTGTCGCCGTAATAAAGATCCGGCAGCAGCCCTTCGCGCATCATGTCGAGCTCGAAATTGCCCGGCACCTCGGCCCGGATCACGCCGTACGGGTTGTTTTTCACCTCGTCCGCGGTGACGAATTCGAGTTTTTCGCGTCTTACGGTCTCGTTCGGTATGATCGCCAGCGACCAGCCGCCGAGCGGAATGGATTTTCGCATAACGGTTCCTCCGAAAGGCTGTCAGCGGCCGAAAAAGGCGCGAACAGCGCCGATCACGGCGTCCGCATCCGTATCTGTCAGATTATAATGCAGCGGCAGACGCAGAAGGCGGTCGCTCTCTTTTGTCGTATAAACGTCCTCGCCGCAGAATCGGCCGTAGACGCCGCCGGCGGGCGCGGAATGCAGCGGTACGAAATGGAACGCGGAAACGATCTGTCTCTGCGAGAGATACTTCATCAGTTCTTCGCGCTGTCCCGCCGACGCGAGCTTGATATAGTAGGTATGCGCGTTGTGTTCGCAATGATCCGGTACGCACATCGTTTCGAGCAGTCCTTCCTCTGCGAGCGGGATCATTGCGTTATGATACCTGTTCCAGATATCCTTGCGCTTTTTTTCGATTTTTTCATGATCCAGCAGCTGCGCGTATAGATACGCCGCGTTCAGATCGCCGGGCAGGTATGAGGAGCCGACGTCGGTCCATGAATACTTATCCACAAGGCCCCGGGCAAAATCGGCGCGGTTCGTGCCCTTGTTGCAGATCACGTCTGCCCGATCCCGCAGCGCGGGATTGTTCACAAGCAGCGCGCCGCCCTCGCCCATGCTGATATTTTTCGTCTCGTGGAAGGAATAACAGCCGATATCGCCGATCGTTCCCAGTGATTTTCCCTTATATTCTGCGAAAATACCCTGCGCCGCGTCCTCAACCACAAAAAGGCCGTGTCGTTTCGCAACGGCGCAGATCTCGTCCATCTCGCAGGACACGCCCGCGTAATGAACGGGGACGATGACCTTTGTTTTTTCGGTAATCGCCGCCTCGATCTTCGTCTCGTCGAGATTCATCGTGTCCGGCCGGACGTCGACGAATACGATCCGCGCGCCGCGCAGAACAAACGCGTTCGCCGTGGAGACGAAGGTGAACGAAGGCATGATCACCTCGTCGCCGGGCTTTATATCGCAGAGAATGGCGGCGGCTTCCAGCGCGTCGGTGCCGGAGGTCGTCAGACGCACGAAATCCGCGCCGAAGCTTTGTTCCAGAAAGCCGCAGCACAGCTGAAAATATTTCCCTCCGCCGGCAATGTGCTTCTGACGTATGGCGTCGGCGATGTATTCGACCTCCGTTCCGAGAAAGGGAGGTTCGTTGAATCGAATCATAAAAACAGACTCCGTAACATTTCTTGTGTGAGCATGAAGATACACGTATTCATTTTATTATATTGCGTGTGATTTGTCAACTGCGGGAATGATCTGTACAACAGTTCTCCGCGTCCTCCCGCGTCTGCTGCGTCCTGCGCTTTCCGCTCCCGGTATTTCTTTCTCGGATCTGTCATGTGCTTATCTGCGCGGACGCATAGAGGCAATGACGCGTCCGGCTTTGCGGTCAGGATTTGATCTTCGCTTCCGCGAATCCGATGCACTCCCGCCCGAGAAGCGGATTTGCGGTATTGCGCGCGTTGAAATACAGGCGCAGAACGTCGCCGAAGCGGACGAGATGGCTCGCGTAGACGAATTGGCTCATCCAGCTCCCGTCGAAGCGCGGCTCGACGAGCGTTTTCTCAAACCGGAAGCGCAGCCCGTCGTCGGATGAAAGAAGAAGGATCGCGGACGCGCTTTTCCCGTCTTTTTCAAAGATCCCGTTTTGGATCCCGATGAAGCAGTCGCCGATTCGGTATACCTTCAGGCAGCCTGAGCAGAGGTTGAGGAAGGGATCGTCCCTGTCGGGCGAGAGGATCGGGGCGGGGGAGGCGCGAAAGCCCGAAAGCGGTTCTACGCTTTCTGCGTAGTTGACCCAGGTCGGTTCGCAGAAGCCGCAGTCCCGGATGTAGGTCAGACCGCAGGAATAATACAGACGGCAGACGCTTCCGACCCGGAGAAGAAAGGGATTGGAAAGCGAGACGCCGCGCGCGCTTTCCTCAAACTGCTTCGTGTGGCGGAGAACGGGGATCGGCTCCGACCAGCGTTCGAGGTCGCGGCTTTCAATCGCATAGATCTCGCTCTTCCATTTGGCCGCCCCGACGAGGTTCAGCGCGTTGAACACAAGAGGCCTCGTCCGCTCGAAATACAGCACATAACGGCCGTCGATAAAGTTGATGTTCGGGCGCATCGCCCGGGAAAGGAGTTTTTTCCCCTTCGTGAAGGCGACGCCGTCGTCGGAAACGGCCTCCCGGACGCCGAACGTCGTGTGGAAAAATAGACGCCACTTCCCGTCGGGGCTTTCCTTCGGGAGCAGAATCGACGGGTCAGCGACGACAAACGAGCCCCCGAACGGCCGCAGAACGGGCGCGGGGCGGATCTCGAAAGACGCGTTTTTGAGTTGTGAGAGTGAAAGAGACTGCATGGGACCCTCCGAACATCAACCGGACCGATTGAAAACAAGACGCACATTCGTTTTTGAGCGCTGCCGCGTTTATTATAGCTGAAAAGATGTGATTTTGCAACAGCTGCGAGCCGGCGGAGAGGATTTTCTAATTGACTGAAAAATCAGGATTATTAAACAATTTTGATAGAGAAAACGGTATACTGTATAATACAAAACAAAAAAGAAAAGCCCCGATATGCTAAGCATATCAAGGCTTGCGGTTGTCTGTGCCGCCCAAAAAAGATTTTTTGGGCGTTTCGGTAGAGGGACTCGAACTCACGAAGGAATTGAATGGTGTCGGCGCTGTGTGCCTGATGATGTTTATGCGCTGACACTCCGAAAAGAAGTCTATTCTTCTTCATCACCATCATCAAAGATAGTTTCAAATTCCTCGTCTCCGCGTCCGTCAATGATATCGCTAAAACGAAGCATTGCTGTACCTATTGAGTCGGTCGCATTTTTTTGATTTTCTTTAGCTTCTAAAACATCCGCTATTAGGCTTCTTTGAATCTCTTTATCGGGAGGAAAACAAACTTCAATAGATTCAAAATCACTTGTTTGGGTTCTTCTTCGATTACTATGTCCTGTTGTAATTGCGCGGAATGCTCGTTGATAATATCTGCTTCGCAACAAAACAGCAAGAAATTCAGGATCGATTTCATCGGTCAACATTTCATATATTGGGAACTCTTTTGTAACAAGGGCACCATTAAACTGTTCAGGAACGACCGATATACAACCTTTCCATAAATCAATTGACGAATACACCAAATCGCCTTGTTGTGCCTCATACCATGTTGATGAGCTATCTTCAAAATACATTCCTAACCATTCAGGCGGATTTTTACCTTTGCCTGCTTCACGAGGACGAATGTCACCAGTTTGTGAAAGTGTCATCACAGTTACAGGTGTTTCAGGTGATTCTTGCGGACGAACAATAGATTCTCGTCTACGCATTAGTTGTGATATTTTTTTGCTTATCCACCCATCGGGTAATGTTTGTTGTTCTTGCACCTTAAATAAATGGTATTTTGGATCTAATCTATGGCTTTCGTGTGCAGTCCAAACACTGCAAATATCCAATCCAGCACAATCATTGATTGCAGGAACATAGTTATCGGGATCAGCACAAAAACGCCTATATTCACCAAGAATTGTCCCAGTTTGGTCATCAGAAAGATGTCCACCGGCAGAACCTCTGTATAAATCGTTTTTCTCCATCAGTACACCAGTAGAAGAATAACCGACATAATTAGCCTCAGCCAAAAATACTTTGTAACTATTAGCGGAAAGGGCGGCAAGTATTGCCTGTTCCTCCGTCCTACCCTCTGCAAGTTCCGACTGATATACTCTTTCAAAAGAAGTTTGTTGGTCATAATTAAATTTTTTAAAAAACAAAATAGACGTTTTGTTTTGTGCGCCGGATTTTCTGAAAGCATAGTCTGGCAATGAAACAACAGCTAATATTCTGCCGTGTTTTACCAAATAATCTCTAAGTTGAGGACAATTGGATTGTTCGCCTTGATTGTTAAATACACCATCTGGCAATACGAGTCCTAAGAGACCATCTTTTTTAAGCATTTTAATGGACTTTTCGACAATGATATGTTCAGAAGGAATTTGGACTCGGCCTGCTGATATTTCAAAGTCTTCAAGAGAGCTTTTTCCGAGCTGATCTTCATCTCCTTCTTTGATTGTATCACCAAAGGGCGGATTTCCTACTACTACATGGAAGTTTTCTTCTCCATGCCTTAACCTTTCTTTTGTGAACTCGGTATCAAGGCAACTCTTATCACCTTCGATATTTGTATGTCCATCATGGTGTAGTAAAAGATTAATCTTGCAAATTCGAGCGAGTATTTCATGAATTTCAATACCATAAACTTGGTGAAGTGCAAAATCTGTTTTTATTCGCTCAAGTTCACGTCTCCCAGCATAATCCTTGTCTAATCTATTCCATACTTGCAAAAGCACTTCCAAGAGGAACCCACCGCTTCCGCACGTGGGATCAATAACATAATGATCGTGTTGAATGTCTAACATTGCGACAGTGAATCTTGAGAGTGGTCGCATAGTAAAATACTGCCCCAACTCACCTCTAAAAATAGAACCGAAGAAGATTTCAAATGCCGCGCCAATATTATCGACAGACGTGTCTGTTATACATATGTCTTGTAGTACTTTTACAATTTCAACAATTTTCTTGTCTGACAAATTGATTGTAATTTGCTCAGGAAAGATCGTAGGATCAGCTAAACAGGCCTGTTTAAATAACTCGTGAACTCTTGTCGCAACAGCCACATAAGTCTCGTTTGTTCCAAATTGGAACTGTCTTGGCGTATTATTAGGTGTATGCCTTTCATCTTCAACTTTAGCGAGCATTAATTTGCTCCACTCGTCAAAAGCAAGAAGTGGATCTCGTTTGCCACCTGCCCATATTATAGAATGGGCTCGCTTTACTTTAGACTCTAATTGATAATCTGTTGCTGCGCGTATATCGTTGTTTCCAGGACCTGCAATATAAGTGTACTCGGGAATTTGTCCATATTGAACCGGAACAGCGTCCCGTGTGCCTTTAACATTTTCGCTTCTTTCAGTTGGTGGATAGTTCGCCACGTCAAAAAATACAGATTCACCAAAACTATCAAATAATGCGATAGGCGCTCTGAGCGAATTTGCATTTCCAAATAATTGCTCAATGGCTTGATTTCGTTCTCTTGGAGATAATTGCTCTTTCTTATTCTCAACAACAAGATACGGATTTTGACAGCGTTCATCTGTATATACAACAATATCCGCAAAATCCTCGGGTGTTCTGCGTGGAACTACAACCTCAGTTCGGATACTTTGAGGAGTATATGCTTTTTCTAATACCAAAAAAGCAAGAGTTCTTGCTCTAACCCATTCTTCCGGATCAGCCCAGTTATATGTTTTCTTTTGGTGAATATTGTATGTTATCCTATCACCATGAATTTCGATCAAATTTCTTTGAATTGCATTCAAAACAAGCGGGTCATTTTCAAAATCAATTCTATTTCTCATTTCATCTTCCCCTTTTAGAGTAAGTTACTCTGAAATTATATCACTTTTCTACAATCCTTTCAATACTTTACTTAGATTTTTTCGAATAATTCAAAAATCTTATAATTAATGATGCAGATACTGAAAGGAGTTGGGAATATAAGAACTTACAAACAAACAGAAAAACAAGTGGTTATTGCCCATGTTATCTCCGATGAACCGTCTGCGAGTATCCTCGCCGATACCGGCATACCCAAGAGCTCTTTTTTCAGTTGGTTACATATTTGTCGAGAGGAAAAAATGCTGCCAATAGGAGAACGGTGGACATCCGCATTTTTCATTAACTTGAAAATATGAATGCAGGCAGTATACCGCTTATCATTGAAAAACGAATATTGTGATTCTTCTTTACTTTTTTTCGCTCATGTGTTATTCTTAAATTGACGAAAGCAGGGGAATCTTATGGATGAGGCATACTCGAAACAGGAATATTGGATGGAAAGCGCCGACTATGATCTGCAAACGGCGAGAGCCATGCTTGAAACCAAGCGGTTTCTCTATGTCGGATTCATGTGCCATCAAACAATTGAGAAAGCATTAAAAGGCATTTTTGTCGCAAGACATCCGGAAGAGGAGCTTCCTTATATCCACAGACTTGTTCGTCTTTCCAACCTCTGCGGCATCACCGAAGAACTCAGCGAAGAACAGCTTCTGCTTTTGGATACGCTGAATCCCCTGAACATTGAGGCTCGGTATCCAACGCACAAATCGCTCTTGTTCCGATCGCTGACAGAGGAACGCTGTAAAGAACTGATTACCGGAACGGAGGCGCTGTTGACATGGCTCAGGACGAAGCTTTGAAAATCGCCAGAATATACGCCGAGAGCGTTCGGGCAATTATGGCCCCGAAAGCGATCTTTCTGTACGGTTCTCACGCCAAAGGAACCGCCACCGAAAACAGCGATATTGATATTGCAGTAGTTGTAGACAGCATCGATACAGACTATCTTTCTACCGTAGCAAAGCTTTGGGGGCTTACCCGTTCCGTCAACGATGACATTGAACCTGTATTACTGATCGAAAGCGAAAGCGACAACGGTTTTTTGCAGACCGTTCGGCAGACCGGAATCGCTGTTTAAACAAAACTGAATCGTGAATTCAGGAAAAGCTGATCGAGCATGTATATTAACCAAAGATCAGCTCAAAGAATTCGCGCGATGCCTTCTGCCGGACATCATCGCTTACTGCGAATCGGAAACAGGAAAACGGGAGTTCGAGGAATGGAAAGAAAAACAGGAATCCGAAGCTTCTCATAATACAGATAAGGCGTCATAAAATGAAAAATCAGCAGTGGGGCATGCCTCACTGCTGTCTTTCATAATACGGATAATCGTCAAAATAAAAAACAAACCCGAACAGATCCTTTGTTACGAATCGGTTCGGATTTGATCGTCTTGGTAGAGACAGAGGGACTCGAACCCTCGACCTCTGCGATGTGAACGCAGCGCTCTAACCGGCTGGGCTATATCTCCGAGAAGTATTATATACCATTCGATCGGTTTTGTCTACTGTTTTTTTGAAAAACTTTGAGAAATCTTTTTTACGTCTTCTCCGAATGTAATAGGCGCGCCGCACGCGACGCAGAAAAGGCGAAATATACAATAATACATAAAAAACGGAATATATGAAAAAACCGGGCGTTCGCGGGGCATACTGTTCCCGGTGATGTTTTATGAAAAGAGTTCTCGCGCTTCTCACGGCGATCATGCTGATCTTCTCGGGGCTTCTTGTCCGTCTCGCGTTTCTGATGACCTCCGAGCTCGGCGAGGTCGGGGCGGCGCGGTCGTCCCGCAGGACGGTCGTTGCCCGCAGCAGAGGTTATATTTACGACAGAAACTATATTCCTCTTGTCAACGGAAAAACGGTCCACCGCGCGGCGGTGCTGCCCTGCGGCGAGGCGCGGCGGCTTCTTGAGGGCAATCTTTCAGCGGATGAAGCGAAGAAGCTCGACGGGCAAAAGCCCTGCGTGGTCGATACGTATTATCTTCGCGCGGACGCGGGCTGCGTAAAATACTTCGACGCGCGTCCCCGTTCCGAGGGCTTCTCCGCCTGTCATATCCTCGGCTATGTGAACGCCGAGGGAAAGGGCGTCGTCGGAATCGAAAATAGCTTCGACGACCTTCTCTCCGCGGCGTCCGGCACGGTGGAGGCGGTCTATCGCACGGACGCGCGCGGAAACGCGATCCCCACGGACGACATCGACCTTGTGAAAACGAATTACAACTCCAAAGGCGGCGTTGTCCTCACGCTCGACGACCGGATCCAGCGGCTCTGTGAGGACGCCGCTGCGAAAAACGGTCTCGATCGCGGCGCTCTCGTCGTCCTGGATGCGGATACGGGCGAGATCCTTGCCTGCGCGAGCTTCCCGGAATACGATACGGGGGATCCCGGCGCGTATCTGAATGCGGAAGGCTCGCCGTTTCTGAACCGCGCGCTGAACGCTTACGCGGTCGGCTCCGTATTCAAGACCGTTACCGCCGCCGCGGCGCTCGAGAACGGCGTTTCGCCCGATCGAAAGTATACCTGCACGGGCTCCGTCACGGTGGGGGACACGGTGTTTCGCTGCCACAGGCACGAGGGCCACGGCGAGCTGGATATGACGGGCGCGCTCGCGCATTCCTGCAACACGTATTTCATCACGCTGGCGCAGGAGCTCGGCGGAAAAAAGCTGCTCGCGCAGGCGAAAAAATTCGGTTTCGGCGAGGCGATCTTCCTTTCGGACGGGCTGACCGCCGACGCGGGAACGCTGCCCGCGGCAAAGACGCTCGCTTCGCCGGGGGAACTCGCGAACTTCGCGTTCGGGCAGGGGACGCTCTCTGCTTCGCCGCTTCGCCTCGCTGCGTTATACGCCGCGGTCGCGAACGGCGGGATCTGTCACGAACCGTATCTTCTTTTGCGTCAGCTGAACGATAACGGTGATTCCGTCGCCGAATGGCGTCCGTCGCCGGGGACGCGGGTCATATCGGGAAATACGGCGAAAATACTGGGTGAAATGCTTGAAAAAACCGTGACCGAGGGCAGCGGAAAAAACGCGAAGCCGGACGCATTTTCCGCGGCGGGCAAGACCGCCACGGCGCAGAGCGGGGAATATGAGGACGGCAGGGAGCTTCTTCGCACGTGGTTCTGCGGGTATTTCACCGTGCGGGGCGCGACCTACGCCGTCGCCGTCGTGAAGGACGACGGCGATTCCCCCACGAGGGACTGCGCCCCGGTGTTCCGGGCGGTCGCGGAGGGGATCGCTGCGCTCGGGGGCGGCGCTTCGCAGGACCCCGCTCCTTCGCACGCCGTACCGGAAGAAGCGGGCACGACGGCGGCGGATCTCACGACCTGATATCTTACGACCTCTCGATCTCACGACCTCACGACTTCACGATTTCACGAAAATTCCGCATTTCGACGCGAAAATTCCGCATTTCGACGTTTTCTGTTCCAAAAAATCACGGAATATGCTATAATTATACTGGTATTTGATATACTTTACGGTATAAAACAACGGCAGAAGGACGTGACGGAATGCGGATCCTGATTTGCGACGACGACGAAGATTTCGCCGTTCGTTTAAAAAACGATATTGAGGAATATATGCGCTCTGCGGGCGTCGACGCGCGGATCGATACGGTGTTCTCGCCGGAGGACAGCTTATGCGCTTCGGAAAAATACGACCTCGCCTTTCTCGATATCGAGCTGGGCGGGGTCAACGGGCTTGCGCTCGCGCGGGCGCTGAAGGAGCGCAGCGAGCGGATCATTCTGTTTTTCGTCACCGCTTTCGGCAGATATCACGACGACGCGATGGACGTGCGGGCGTTCCGCTTCTTTGAAAAGCCGATTGACCCGGAGCGTCTTCGCGCGGGGCTCGACCGCGCGATGGAATACCTCGACGAGACGCATATCGATGTCTACGTCACCGGCACGGGCAGATCGGACAGGATCGCGGCGAACGATATCCTGTATATCAAACGGGAAAACCGGCGCGTGCTCGTCAAAACGAAGACAGGAGCGCTTTTTTCGACGGAGCCGTTCGAGGCGATCTGCGAGAAGCTGCCGCAGATGTATTTTTATCTGATCCACCGTTCGTTCCTGATCAACCTGCATTACGTTGAGACCTACAGTTATGACGAGGTACGCATGGACGACGGCGCAATTCTTTCCGTCGCCTCGCGCAGGCAGGCGGATTTTCGCCGCAGATGGATCGAGTATCTGAAGAAAAGGTGAGCGTTTTGCGTGTTGCGTTGCTGTTGCGTTTGCGTTTTTACGCTTTGCGCTTTGCGTAATCGTTGCGTCGTAACGTCGTGAATTTATAAAATCGTTTCCGGCTGCTCCCCGACCGGGTATAATAAACGATCTGTACTTCCCATATTCCCGTGCGTATATTTTACGCACCGTAGCCCGTAACCCGCAGCCCGAATCCCGAGGAATACAGAGAAGCGCGCAGACTCCCCTTCGCTTCTTATCTCTCATCTCTGCTGCGAAGCAGCCCATCTCCGCTCTCCGAACTCCGCTCTCCTCTCTCGCCTTCCCCGATTTCCGTCCGCGGGTCCAGCGCGACGCATACGGTAAAACAGCTCTGCGCTTCGTCATATTTCATATCGAACGTGCCGCGGTATTTTTCCGCGGTTTTTTTGATGATCTTCAGCCCCATGCCGTGATATCCGTCTTCCCGCTTCGTCGAGACCGGCGCGCCGTCCCGTATTTCCGGCGGCGCGGCGCAGGAGTTGGTGCAGGTGATCACGGCGTAGCGGTTCGCGCTGCCGATTTCAAGGAGCACGCGCCCGTCCGGCGCGGCCTTCGCCGCGGTCACGGCGTTGTCGAGCATATTGTTCAGCAGCGAGATCAGATCCGGCGCGGCGACGAATGAAAGATCCGCCGCCTGCATGTCGGCGGTCAGCGCGACGTCCTCCTCCCGGCAGAGGTATCGGTATTCGTTCAGGATCAGATCCAGCGTTTTGTTCCCCGTGTTGCCGAATGCGGATTCGCTTCCGATCTGTCCGCAGACCCGGTCGATATAATCCGCGACCGCGGGCTCGTCCGATAAACCGCGGATCGCGGCGAGATGCGCTTTTTCGTCGTGGATTAGGCGCTTCAGCTGCTCGTTCTGCCGGTCCAGCAGCGCGTAATATTCCGTGTCGGCGCGCAGTTTTTCCGCTTCGAACAGCGCCTCGTGCAGCGCTTCCGTTTTTTGCGTCGTTCTGCCGTAGAACACGAAGGTCAGGATCACCGACGCGATCAGCGCGACGGAAGCGGCGGCGACGATCGTCTCAAGCCCGGCGTTTTTGCCGACCTCGGTCATCAGACGCCAGAAGGCGTAGAGGATCGCCAGCGCGCTGAGCGGAAAGAGGAACAAAAACAGCGGCTCGCGCGTTTTCCTTCGCGCGCTCAGTCTCAGACCGGCGGCGACGGCGATCCGCATCGTGAGGAAATACAGCGTTTTGCAGAACACGTTCGCGATCAGGAACATGACCGCGTCGGCAAGATACGCGTTGATGTCGCCGCCCCGGACCGCGGCGAGCAGCGCCATGGTCAGAAACTCGGTGCCCGCCATCGCGGCGGTCAGGAACAGCGCGCACGCGGCGGCGCCCGCGGACTTCGCGCGGAAGCAGACGAGCGCGAGAATAAAATCAATCGCGGTGAAAACGGCGAGGTTCACGATCAGATTGTCAAAGACAAGATACGCTACGAGCGCGAGCGTGTACAGCCCCGCGCCGAGGGCGAACGCGAATGCTTTGCTTTTGCGGTAATCCCAGAGATCGCGCAGGAAAAAGATCGCGATCAGATATTCCACGATATATGATCCGATTGTAATGAGTACGTTCATGCCGCCGTCTCCCGTCCGTTTTCCGCCGCGCCCGCCGGGGCGCGGATTCTTGATGAAGCGTCTTTCGCGAAACAGTATAGCATATCCGCGTCGGTTTGAAAAGGGGAGGATCGGATATCGGATATCGGGGATCGGGGATCGGATATCGGGGATCGGATATTGGGGATCGGATATTGGGGATCGCTCCTGCCATTATCACTTTTGCCGTTTTTGATATCATTTTTGCCCTTTTCTTGCAAAAAAGCATTGAAATATGATACAATAAACAATAATGTTCAACTTATCGAAAGGAGGCGTTCTCATGTTCGACGTGCTTGTCTGCGACGACGAGATCGCAGACGTCCGTCAGGTCTGCGCCCTGCTGCGTGAATTCTCCGACCGAAGCGGAATCGATCTGAGCGTAACGTCGGAGACCTCGGCGCAAAGCGTTTGCGCGCAGGACCGGGCTTTTGACATCGCGATCCTCGATATCGAAATGCCGGATATGGACGGTCTGCGGCTTGCGGAATATCTGATGCAAAAAAACGCGAACGTCACGATCATCATCCTGACGGCGCATATGAAATATCTTGACAGCGCCATGCGCATTAACGTTTTTCGCTACTTCTCAAAACCGCTCGACCCGGAGCGCTTTTTCCGAGGCATGACAGAGGCGGTCGAGAAATGCAGACTTTCCGGCAAAACCATTCTGATCGAGGCGGATAAACGCGTTCTTCGGCTCAGGACGAGTGAGATCCTGTATATTGAAACGCAGAAGGGCGGAAGTCTGATCGCAACACGCTCCGCGCGATATAATACAAAGAAAAGAACGCAGGAATGGGAGCAGGAGATCGCTCTTCCGAACGTGTTCGTTTATTCCCACAGAAGCTTTCTTGTGAATCTGCAGAACGTGATCGGCGTCGGGAAAGACAGTATCACTTTTCAGACCGACGACGGAGAACAAAGCTTCCCCGTCGTTTCGCAGCGATACTATCAGCGTTTCAGAAAAGCGTTTTTCGCGTTTGTGGAGGCGGAAGTATGAATGATCTGATCTATCTTGCGACATTCGTGTTCGAGATCCTGACCGGCCTGTTTTATTTCAGCGTGAAATTCACGCGCGCTGTGTCCCGCCCCATTGCCGCGCTGATCTTCGCGGCTGCCGTCGCGGTGCAGTACGGCGCGAGCCATTTCAACATGCCGTATCTGAATCTGGCGTTATTTATTCTTTGCTGGTTCGCGGTCGGCAAATTCGTTTACGGTCTGCGCATTTCCGGCGCGGCGTTCCACGCGGGGCTGCTGGCGGCGCTGATGATGTCCACCGAATTCGCCGCGACGTTCCTTTTGAAGCTGTTTACCGATATCGACGCGAACGACCTGTTCTTCGAAGATACGTTCAATCTTCTGATCCTGTCGGTGCTGGCGAAAATCGTTTATTTCATCGGCGTATATATCGCCTCGAAGATCTCTCTGCGCGAAAAGAGCGTGCGCATCCTCGCGCCGCAGACGCTGCCGCTGCTGATCCTGTCCGCCGCGACGCTGTTCGTCCTGATCGGCATGGACGAAACAGTGAAGCGCTGCGCGCCGGATAAATCGATCCTTCTGGTTTTTTCTCTCGCGTCGCTGTTCCTGCTGTACGCAAATCTGACGGTCTTTGCCGTGCACGAATACACGCTGCGCTTACAAAAGAAAAACGCCGAGCTTCTGCTTCAGAATCAGAAGAACGAGATCGATACCGAGCATTATCAGTCTCTGATTCGGCAAAAGGAGACCGAGGATATCATTCTGCATGATACGGCAAAGCATATGGCGGCGGTCCGCGCGCTCGCGGTTGAAGGCGACGGGGACAGGATCGTAAGCTATATCGATTCTGTTTATAACGATATCGGCATGAACACCCTACGCCGGTTCAGCAGCAATAAGCTTGTCGACGCGATCGTCAGCCGATATTATAACAAGTATTCGGAGCTCGGCGTCGACTTTTTCTGCGACGTGCGCGATATCGATTTTTCGTTCCTTGCGGATGCGGAGATCACCGCGCTGCTGGATAATCTTTTAAGCAACGCGTTCGCCGCGGCGGCAGCAGCGGAAAAGAAAAAAAGCGTTGATCTGTCGGTGCGGCGGCAGAACGTGCACTTCATCGTCGTTTCCGTCGTCAATACCTGCGGCGCGATCCCCGAAAAACGAAACGGGCGCTTTATTTCGGCGAAAAAGGGCGATCAGCACGGCGTCGGACTCGCGAGTGTAAACGCCGTCGTCAAAAAACACGGAGGCAGCCTGCGCACGGACTTTCACGAAGACGCCATGACCTTTGAAGCCGTCGCGGTGCTGGATGATACTGTTTAATAAGATTCGAAAAAGACGTCGGATGGATAAATTCCTTACGGCGTCTTTTTTCTTTGCCCGATTTTTATATCGTTTATGCCGTTTTTGATATCGTTTTCGCCGTGTATCTTTATAAATCCCGAAAAACAGGTTAGAGTTGAATCAAAAAATAGCCGAGAATAAGCCTTGTATCTTGATATCCGATCTCCGATATCCGAATTCCGACCCGTATCAAATATACATTATGCCTTGTCGTTACGCACCGCGTATATTTTACACACCGGAAAACGGAGTTCGGAGCCCGGGAATCGGGGATCGTGCGGGATCTTCGACGTCCGATGTGCGAATCTCCGCTCTCCGCTGTGGATCTTGTGTTCTGAACTCGATTTGTCAAAGGTCCGCTGTTTCAAAAAATCGCGGTCTATGCTATAATAAAATAAGAAAAAAGATTTCTTTTCAAAATCAGCGTTACCTTTTCCGGTGTCGATGCGACTGTATATACGGAGAAGTCCGAACGAAAGGGGGTTTTGTCCTTGGATGAGAATAACAAAGCGCTTTGCGAAGCGCTTTGGGAGCAATACGAACCGCGCCTGCGCGTGATCTGCGAGGTCAAGCTGTCCGGGCTGCCGGACGAGGTCGACGACGTGATCTCGGAGGTTTTCACCGCTTTGTGCGAACGCCTTGAGAAATTCGGCCCGCCCGAGCGCCCGCAGGCGTGGCTTTACGGCGTGCTGAACAACAAGATCAATACAAGGCTGCGCGAAATCTACAGAAAACGGAAAAGGGAACAGCCGCTGTCCGAGGATGAAGTCGACGTCCCATTTGAGCCGACGGAAAACGCGATCGACGAACTGACGGATACGATCTATGCCGCCGAATTCAGAGACCTGCTGCGCGGGCTGCTGCGCGCGGACGAATATGAGCTGCTCACGGAGCTCTACGACGGGGAGATGACCTGCCGCGATGCCGCGCTGAAGGCGGGAACGACGGAATCGGCGATCAAACAGAAGCATTACCGCATTATGAAGAAACTGCGAAAACTTCTGCGCACGTCGAAAACAGACGGGCCTGCCGTTACCTTTTGCGCGGCGGAAACGACAATATCGGTGAAAGGCGGTGCGAATGAGGATGAGGAATAACGACGGACTGATCGAAGCGCTGCGGGCGCCGTCGATGAAATTCACCGTCCGGGAGCTGCGGGAGCTGCTGGATGACGAGTTGAACAAGGCGCCGGAGGAAATGGATACGGAGCTGGTCGACCTCTGCGCGGGGCTTCTGCGGCGTGAGATCTCCGGTACGGAGCGCGGGCGGTCAAATACGAAGCGCCGGAAAACGGCGAAGAAAATCGCCCTGATTGCGGCGATCCTGTTCGTATTGTTCGGGCTCGGCATTCCCGTATACGCAAGATATGTGCACAATAACGCGTCCGATCGGATCGTCAGATTCGTCGACGACCATTTCCGGTTCGATCTGCGCGAAGGGCTTCAGGACTATGACGGCACGACCGGCTCCATGGAGGACTGCGCTGCCGTTTTAGAGGAAATGGGGATCGACGGCGCGGTGCTGCCGAAAGCGCTTTTGTCGGATATGTATACTATGAAAAAAGTCGAAGATGAATATGAGGATCCCTTCCGAGAGGTCTGCATCAAATTCGGGTGCAGACGGACCGAAGCGCACGGATATATCAGCATCAAGTTCTTTGAAGATACGGATATTCAGAAACGGTTTCAGCAGGCGCAGGTCGGCAAAAGCTACATTTACGCCGAGCAGCTTACGATCCACGGGATGGACGTTCTTGTGTTCGGCAGCGATACCGATTCGATCTTGGACTATGCGAACGGAAATGCGAACTATTTTATTTGTTTGGAAAACTGCGATTTCGAAACCGGCGTTTCGATCGCCCGGTCAATCGGAGAATAAGCAGCGGATATCGGGGATCGGATATCGGGGATCGTGCGGGATCTTCGACGTCCGATCTCACGATTTCACGACCTCACGACCTCACGATTTACGAAAATTCTGCATTTCGACGCGAAAAATCCGCATTTCGACGGTTCGTATTGCGCGGGGCGAGCTTCGGTGATAAGATAATGTCGGATATCCTTCGGAAATCTTTATCATTTCTGCCGTTTTCGATATCGTTTTGGCCACGTATCTTTACAAGCCCCGAAAAACAAGTCAAAATTGAACCAAACAATAATCAAGGAGGTTACACTTATGAAAAACACACGAATCCGTCTTCTTGCCGTTTTGCTTTCGGCGATCCTGTTGATTGCCGCCTTGCCTGTCGCTTCGTTCGCCGCCGATATTGTTGACAGCGGAGTCTGCGGTCATAACGGCGGCGACAACATCACATGGACGCTCGACAGCGAGGGAACGCTCGTTTTGAGCGGGGCCGGTGAGACCACGAACATTGCCGTTTTTGAAGGCAGAACTGATATTGTCAATATTGTCATTTCAGAAGGAATCACTGATATTGGTTATAGCCTATTCTCGGGTTTATCTTCTGTGAAAAATGTGACATGTCCTCAAACACTTGACACAATCGGTCAATTTGCATTTTCAGATTGTGGTTCTTTGGCATCAGTAGTCATAAAAAATGGTCTTTCAAGCATTGGTAGCGGAGCATTCAAGTCTTGTTCGAACCTGAAAAATATTATCTTACCAAATTCATTGGCAATAATCAAGGCAGAGGCATTTATGTCCAGTGGATTGGAATCTCTTGCGATTCCAGACAATGTAAATGAGATTGGCTCAAATGCGTTCAAAGAATGTCTATCGCTTTCTGAAATAACAGTTTATGCGAATGACTTGACGACGGGTAGTGATGTATTTTCAGATTGTCCTTTGTTATCATCAATCACAATCAAAGGAACCGCAACAAATCTTGGGAACAGTATGTTCAGTGGTTGTAACAGTCTGAAAACAGTGTTCTTATCGGATGATTTTTCTTCACCATTAGGCGCTATGATGTTTATGAATTGTACCTCTCTTGAAAGCGTATGGATCCCTGTAAGCGAAACGTCAATTTCTGTAGCGGCATTCTATAACTGTAATAATCTGAAATATGTCTTTTATTCGGGAACACAGGAACAATGGCAAGATATTACGATAAGTGCAGGAAACGATGTTCTTACAAACGGAACTGTAGTCATTCATTACGAAATGTCCGATCATATGCCAGTCGCGACAGGCCGCACCAATGTCGTGGAGGCAGACTGTTATCATGAAGGCAGCTATGATGAATCATATATCTGCGCACAGGACGGCTGCGACTATGAATTTGAAACGGCGCATATCGTAACACCGATCACCCACGTCAACACCGTCGAAGTGCCTGAGTCGGACTCCACTGAAACAGAGCACGGTTACACGGCGGGCGTTTACTGCAACAACTGCGGCCAGTTTATCTCCGGTCATGTCGAAAAGCCTTTGCTCGTTCCCGATGAACCGATTACCGAACCGGAGGAACCCACCACCGCGCCACCGGAGGAGATTACGACGGCGCCCGACGAGCCGACCACGGAGCCGGAGGAACCCACGACCGAACCCGAAACTGAGCCGACCGCTCCCGCGACGGAACCGGCGACCGATCCCACGACTATACCGACGACGGAACCGACCCCCGCCCCCGCCGCGCCGACCGGCGCGATCCACGGCGCGCGCTGCTTCTGTTATACCTACACCGGCAGCGGGCTGATGGTCAATATCGTCCGCTTTATCTGCGCGGTTTATAATCTCTTTCGGAATTTGCGCAGCGCGGTCGGGATGTGAGCCTGACGTTTTTGACATCATTTTTGCCGATTTCCCCGCAAGCCGATCCGGATGGCGTATGATGGAAAGCGGAGTTGACATGTTTTTTTCGGAATGGAAAGCTCGGTTGGTTGCCATTGCCCCGGAAGCTTGTTATGATGGGTCTGTCGGATGCGTTGCCGACCGTTTGAACGGGAAAAACGACCGTTCGGACGAAAACGCTCCGCCGGGCGGTCCGTTTCGGCAAAAATTGCGGCGTACAGAATATTTTATATGGCGTACAGAATATTTTATATTTTAATTAATAAAAGCCGGTTTTTTTTCGACTTATATTATGGAGAATATTTTTAATTAAAAAAAGGGGGTGACGGAAATGATGGCTTTCCCGATGGTGTTTATCAGCTATTTTCTCGGGGTGATCGCTGTGTTCGCGAAGCTGACCGCCCTGCTGAAGGGCACCAGCAGCCGCGAGGTCATGGAAAAATGGGAAGAGATCCTCGGCATGGGTGAAGAGTGATCCGGCGATTCCCGCGTAAAACAACATTTTCGAAATGTAAAGGAGAAAACGCAATATGAACAGTTCCGTGGTAACGTTTATTAACGGCTTTCTTTCAAAGTTTCTTTCGGTGCTGATGTCGGTGCTGCTCTCTCTCGGCGTTCTCGGCGTCGAGAAGCGCGGCGACAACGACGAACCGGCGGACCCGTCGAAGCCCTACGTGTTCGAGACGGAGGACGAGTATTTCCGCTATTACGACCGCTGTCTATGGTATGACCTGTCCGGAACCGAGCCCTTCACGGGATTCGATCCGGACGACGAAGACGTTGAATGGTATGAGGACGAAACCGACGATGAGGCCGAACCGGATTGGCTTGACGATTTATACGAAGAAGTCGAGCCGGTTCTTGAAAAGGAGATCAATTACGAGGGCTTCCGCGTGTGCCTCTGCAAAAACGGCACCGCCGCGATCACCGGCATCACGAAAGCCGCCCGCACGATGCGCTTCCCGTCCTCGGTCGAGGGATATCCCGTCGTCGCGATCACGAACCCATATTACGGCGAGTTTGACGACTGCCTGACCTTCTGCACGAGCATTATCATTCCGAATTCGGTGGAATATATCGGCTTGGGGATATTCGACAGGTCGAATTTCCTGCAGAATATCGACTTCGGCGACCGGGTGCGGTTTATCGACGGCTCCTGTGATTCCTGCCGTACGCTCAAAAGCGTGAAGATCCCCGGCAGCGTCGAAAGCGTCCGGGCGTTTGACGAAAGCCCCGCGCTCAAAGACCTGGAGATCTGCCGCGGCGTGAAAACCGTCGGCGGATTCAACGGCTGCACGGCGCTCGAGACCGTCCGTCTGCCGGATACGGTCGAGACGATCGGTCTCTCCACGTTCTGCGACTGCATCGCGCTCAGGGATATCTATATCCCCGCCTCCGTCTCTTTGATCGAAGGATACGTGCTGACCGGCTGCAGCGATAATCTGACGGTCCACGGCGTTGCGGGCTCTTATGCGGAAAGCTGGGCGGCGGAGAACGGAGTCGCGTTCGCGGCGGATTATTAAATTCTGATTTATCGGGCTGTTTTCCGCGGCGTCGGGCGACAATTTGTAGGGGCGGGCATGACCGCCCGATCGACGCTGAAGGCATCCCTGCCTTTACGGCAGGGGTGGCGAAGCGGAGAAATTGTATATTTTACAACG
>JAFRPB010000157.1 GCA_017429345.1 Clostridia bacterium
CCTTCTCGGTGCAGGTGGAAGCTTTTGAATCGGTCTTGACGGGAGTATGGGCAATCGACTCTTTGGGGATCACGCTGCCGTGGGTGACCTCGTGATCGCAGGCGGCGCAGTAAATGTCGCCGGTGTAGCCGTCCTCGTTGCACTTCGCGTCCTTCGCGTTCTTCGTCACCCGCTCGTCGGTGCTGTGATTCGTGTAATCGTAATCGAGCACCGTCTGCTCCGCGGTGATCTCGTGCTCACAGGCTTCTTCCGTGAATATCTTGCCGCAGTCATCGCAGGTGTAATACTCGATATTGCCCTTCTCGGTACAGGTGGAAGCCTTCCTCTCGGTCTTCACGGGCTTGTGCCCCTCGTGGGCGATCGTCAGACTCACAAGCTCGTTATGATCCGCGTCAAAATACTTGCCGCAGACGGAGCAGGTGTAATGCCCGAGAATGCCGTCGTCAAGACAGGTTTTATTGATCTGCTGGATCCATTCACCATATTCGTGGTCGGCGTAGTCGCCGTATTCTGCGCCGCAGAGATCGCATTTTGCGTACTCGTTGCACTTTGCCGTGCCGCCGGAATGCGCCTCTGTTTCGTATACTGTGTTCACGGTCAGGTCGCCGGTGACGCTGTTGAACGCCTTGTCCCAGCCGGTGAATTTCCAGTGCCCCGCGGCGTCGTTCTGTACGTACTCATCGACTGCGGGCGCGGTCGCAGCGGAACCGTGCGCAACGGTCTGATCCGGGCCGATCTGCTCCCCTGTCAGGGAGTTGACAAATTTCACTGTGTAGGTGTTGAGCGTCGCCGCGCCGACATTGATCGCCGTCGCGCCGGTGATATTCGACACAGTATAGGTGATCGTGTTGCCTTCTTTGCTCGACGAGACAGAACCGTTCGTCGCGGTCACGGACGGATTGCCGCTGTTCGTGTAGCCCTCCGAAAGCGTGACGGTGAAGCTGACGCTCCCGCCGTGGGTGACCGTCGACGCGGGCGTCGTATTTGTATAGCCCGTGCCGTCCGCGGAGAACGTCACGCCATAGCTCTTGATCTGCCACTGCGCCTTGAGCGTGACGTCGCCGTATTTCCCGTTCAGCGACGTGCCCGCGGCGTACGTCTGCGACGCGGACCAGTTCCCGCTGTCCGCCGTCGGCTTCCAGCCGAGGAAGTCGTATCCTTCCTTTGACGGCGTCGTCAACGTCGCCGTGCTGTCGATCGCGTAACCGATGGACGTCGGCGACACGGAACCGCCGTCCGCATCCAGCGTCGCGGTATAGTTCAGCTTCGTCCACTTCGCATACAGCGAAATATACGGCGAGGTCGGGTTGACGGTGGTAATCAGATAGCCGTTGCCGCCGCGTTCTGTATACCAGCCACCGAAGCTGTAGCCGGGGCGGGTCGGGCTCGGCAGAGAAGACCACGCGCTGCGGTAGGAGAGATAATAGTTCGGCTCGCAGCAGATATAATCATCCGCACGGTACATACGGAAATTCGAGAAGGTCGTCGTATTGCCCGCCGTGTTCCGGTCGACGCGGATACGGATATACGCGCAGTCGGAAGGCGCGGTAAATGTTAGGGAGCTTCCGTATGCACCGCCGACCCACGGATCGCAGGAGCTGCCGTCGGATCTGTAATAGAATACGACCATTTCGGTATCGCTGCCACCGTTATTGTCGCAGGCGACCGTATAGGTCGTGTTCGGACTGACCGGAACCGCCTGACTGTAATCTGTGTAGCTGTCGTTTCCCGTCGCGTAAGTGGTGAAATAATTCGGATCACGGTAGCGGATCTCGCAGGCGTTGCCGGGATTCAGCCCTTTTTCATACTGCCACTGCAGCAGGGAAAAATCATTGTCAAGATTGATATATCTCCAATAATCGTCATAAAGACGGAAGTTATAGAACGTACGGGTATTGCCCTGCGTGTTCACGTCCACACGGAAGGTCAGATAGTTCACATCAGACGGAACTTCGATATACAGAGACTTGTTGTTGCTCGTGCTCGTCAGGCTGTACCATCCGCTGGTACTTGTACGATGGAAGAAGGCAATGAGCTCGGTATCGTTCGGATTGTCGATGTCACAGGTAAGCCAATAATGCCCGCCCGGCGCGACGGCGACCAGAGGCGTGTCCCCCGTATAGCTGTCGGTATACGGTGCGGTACACTGAAAGCCCTCCGCAACTTTTTTATTCTGCGTCAATCTGCCGCTGCCGGTAAGATTCCACGAGGAAATGTCGGGGAACATGTTGTGCGGAGAGGGGAATTTCGTCAATCTGAAATTTGAGAAAGTGCGCGTATTTCCCATGGTGTTCACGTCCACACGGAAACGCACATAATGAATACCCTGCGGCACCGTAAAGACGAGATCGCCGGAATTCCAGGTGCTGTCCATGGCTTTGATGTGATTCGTCCAGTGATCGCCCGAATTGTTCTCCATATAGAAAACAATGATTTCCGTGTCGGTCGGATCATTGATATCCACATGCAGCGCATAGGTGGTATCGGGAGTGACCTGCATCATGCCGAACTCGTCGGTATATGCGTCGTTCACGCCCAGATTTGCCGAAAACGTGAATCCGTTCGCCGTAACGTTCGAGACCGTTCCTCTGCCCGAGGTCGGCGGAGAACTGCTGAAATCAAAGCTCGTTACCGTCACGTTGGCGGAAGCCTGCGCCTGCGGCAGCAAAGCCGGACTCACCGGTAAAAGCAACAGTATCATGATCGCCGCGATCAGTACCGCGATCGGTTTTCTGACTTTCGTCATCATAAGCCTACCTCTTTTTATAATTTATTATATTTAATACTTAATAATTCCGTAGTCGGACATCGGCGTCCGCGCCGAAAGCGTCCCGATAAATCGGTATTCACCCGAACACCTTCGCGATCGACGTATCCGCAAGGAACGTGTTCGCGTTATACAGCCACAGCACGTCGGTGACGCCCTCCATTAAGATCGTATTATCTATATCGTCGGTGTAATACCGCGGATCAACAACGACGATCGTTTTGAAATAGGGGGTCAGCATCGGGATCAGGCAGTTCGCATAGGAATCCTTGACGACCATCAGAACCCGTCCGACAGCCAGCGAAGTATCGATACGCACGAGCGGATAGTTTCCCCCGAAAAAGACCTCATATTGATTTTTCGTATCAAGCTTCGACAGGTCGAACATACTCGCGCTCTTTCTGTTTTCACTCACATAGGTGACGACATAGGGGCTTTCCTGCGACGGGACGGTAATGTAAATATTGTCCGTCGCATTGAAAAGACCCGCGGTGGACGCCATCGTGCCGCGGAAAGTATTTGTCACGGCATAGGTTTTGTATGGCACCGCGCCCGTTTCGAGCGCCATCGCCGTGGCTATCTGCCCGCAGGCGACGGAAGCGGCGGCGGTCGTCCAGTGATGATCCGTGCGGTAGTAAAGACTTTTTCTGTCCGTCTGCGCTTTCAGCGGCGCGCACAGATCCACCGACGCGGTGCGGGGATCAAGCGACGCGTAAATCCTGCCGATCTGCTCGGTCTGGTTCTCATTCGGCGCGTTCGCGGGCAGCAGCTCCGGCAGGATCTCCGTCGCGTTCGGCGCGATCGCAAAATACGAGCGCAGCGTCGGGTGATTCGCGGTAAACGCGTTGACCGCGTTGACCGTCGCGGCGGCTTTCGCTTCGTCGAGCGGCGTCGGTTTCTCCAAAAGATAATGCTGCCTGCCGATATACACGCCGTTGATCTCTCTTTTGCCGAAAAACAGATCCGTTTTCGTTTTCGTTTTCACCCAGAGGGATCGAAGAAAGAACTGGTCGGAAAGCCAGCTTTCGGTATCCTCCATGAACTTGCCGTCGGCAAGAGATGAAAACGTCAGCTTCGGCGCCGTCGCGAGATAACGGTTTTCGTCGGCGCTGTATTCCTTATCCTTCGCGAGAAGGGAAAACAGCCCCAGGATCAGAATCAGAGCAAGCGAGAGCGCCGCGGCGTAAAACAGCGCAAGCCGACTGCCCGCGGCGCGGTCGGAGACTGTTCTCCGCGCGCTTCCGCGTTCCGGAACTGGAGCGAATTCTTTCCGATTATCGACGTATGTGTTGTCTTCCATATATCTTATCCTTTTCAAAATCTGAAATACAAGAACGGATTATACGTCTCGCTGATCATAAAGATCACGCATACGAGCATCAAAAGCGGATAAGCCGCGATCTTCAGCCGGTCAAGCGTTTTCGCGTCGATCCTCGCGATCAGCTTCCTGTACAGCGGCGTCGCGCAGAACGCGGCGGGCAGAAGCACAAGGATGTTCGAAGTCAAAAGGTAAATCGCCTCCTTGTCGGCAATGCCGTTCCCCGCTCCGACCATCGAGCCGATATAGCGAAACGCCTCGCCCAGAGTCGGCGCGGAAAAGAACACCCACCCGAGCATGACGACGATGAGCGTGAGAATATTCCGCAAAGGCTTCGGGATACGCGGCAGAACATCTTTCAGCGCGTACCGTTCAATGATCAGCAGCACGCCGTAAAACAGGCCCCAAAAGATAAAATTCCACGCCGCGCCGTGCCAGAGCCCGGTCAGCAGCCATACGATCATGAGGTTCAGAAGCACGCGGCCCGTTTTGCGGCGGTTGCCGCCGAGGGGGATATACACATACTCGCGGAACCATGTCGACAGAGAGATGTGCCAACGCGTCCAGAAATCCCGGATCGATTCGGCGATATACGGATAGTTGAAGTTCTCGTTGAACTTAAATCCGAACATCGCCCCGAGACCGATCGCCATATCGGAATATCCGCTGAAATCGAAATAGATCTGCAGGGTATAACAGAAAATACCGATCCACGCGGTCAGAGCGCTGATCTCCTTCGCGCCCTGCGCCTGTACCGAGGTATAGACCGCACCGAGAGTATTGGCGAGCAGCAGTTTTTTCGCAAGGCCGACGGTGAAACGCGTCATACCCTGCGAGAATTTATTAAGGCTTTCTTTTCTGTGACCGAGCTGCTGCGCGATATCTTTATATTTTACGATCGGTCCGGCGATCAGCTGCGGGAAGAACGAAATATACAGCGCGAAGGGGATGAATTTCTTCTGCAAACCGGCCTCGCCGCGATACAGATCGATCACATAGGACATGCTCTGGAAGGTGTAAAATGAAATGCCGATCGGCAGCGGCAGCGTCGGCACGCGAAGCTCGGTATGCAGCAGCGCGCCGATGTTTTCAACGACGAAGCCCGCGTATTTAAAGAACGCCAGCACCGCGACGTTGAATATCACGGCGCGGATCAGCGCGTTTTTCGCCTGCCTTTTATTCCCGTTCTTTTTCGAATCGTCAATCTCTCTGCCCGCGAAATAGTTAAAGGTGACGCTCAGAAGCATCAAAACGATATAGACCGGTTCGCCCCATGCGTAGAACACGAGGCTCGCGATCAGCAGAATGACGTTTTTCACCGTCATGCTTTTTGTCAGCGCGCCGCCGACGCCGTAATACAAGGCGAGCACGACGGGCAGGAACACGATCAAAAATGTTACAGAACTGAATACCATTGCTTTCCCCGCAATTCTGATAAAAAATCGTTTTTTCGGAACGTTACAGCACCTTTTTGAACGCGTCGTAAACGTCGCCTGCGTTGGTCCCCGTGCAGTAGAACACCACGTTGCCTTTGACCTCGATAATGCTGTCCTGCAGCAGGGAATACTGGTCCGGCGCGTAATTTTTGTAGAGCTCCGCCTGTTCTTCCACGCGGCGTTTGACGGCCTCTTTGATCCCCGGCGCGTCATCCTTGTCGTTCAGCTTGACGATCAGGATCTCCGAGACGTTCATGATATCCTCGTTTTCGTAATACAGCACGCCCTCGGTGAGCGTGAGATCGAAACCGAACGCCGCCGCAGCTTCCGGCGCGGTGCGCTCGACGAGAGGCGTCGCCTCGGCAAGCTTCGCCACCGGCGCGGTCAGCTCCCCGACGCTCTTCTTCGTCCCGCCGAAGGAGAAGATCAGCAGCAGGACCACGAACACCGCCAGCGCGGCGACGCAGATCAGTTCATATAATTGATACTTGTTTTTCAA
>JAFRPB010000158.1 GCA_017429345.1 Clostridia bacterium
ATTCTGATTTATCGGGATGAAAGGCAATAGGCAGTAGGCAATAGGCATTAGAAACCTGCCAAGGGTATATTTGACAGGACTATTGCCTAATGCCCAATGCCTAATGCCTGTAAATTCTGATTTATCGGGCAGCTTCGCTGCCCGATAAATCAGAATTTAAAACAGTCCGCTGATCACGCCGTTTTCGTCCACGTCGATATTCTCGGCGGCGGGCTTTTTCGGCAGACCCGGCATCGTGAGGATGTTCCCCGTCAGCACGACGATGAAGCCCGCGCCCGCGGAGACCTTGACGGAGCGCACGGTCACGGTGAAGTCCTCCGGCGCGCCGAGCAGTGCGGGATCGTCCGAGAAGCTGTACTGCGTCTTCGCGATGCAGACCGGCAGATCGCCGTAACCAAGTTCCGCAAGACGCGCGATCTGCTTCTGCGCCTCGGGGATAAAGAACACGTGCTTGCCGTGATAGACGCGCTTGACCACGGCGCGGATCTTCTCCTCGATCGGGCTGTCCGTCTCATAGGAAAAGCTGAAGTCGTTCTCCTGCTCGCAGAGCTTTACGACCTCTTCGGCGAGGGCTTCGCCGCCCTTGCCGCCCTCCGCCCACACGGTGGAGAGCACGGTGTTCGCGCCGAGGGCGCGGCATTTATTGATGATGAGATCGATCTCCGCGTCGGTGTCGGTCGGGAAACGGTTGACCGCCACGACTGCCGGGAGCCTGTAAACGTCCGTGATATTGGAGAGGTGGCGCAAAAGGTTCGGGATGCCCTTCTCGAGCGCTTCGAGATCCTCGTGCCCGAGCTCCGTTTTCGCAAGGCCGCCGTGCATCTTGAGCGCGCGCACGGTGGCGACGACCACGACCGCGGAGGGTCTGAGCCCCGCGGCGCGGCATTTGATATCGAAGAATTTCTCCGCGCCGAGATCCGCGCCGAAGCCTGCCTCCGTCACGACGTAGTCGCTGAGCTTGAGCGCCGTTTTCGTCGCGATCACGGAGTTGCAGCCGTGCGCGATATTCGCGAAGGGACCACCGTGCACGATCGCGGGATTGCCCTCGAGCGTCTGCACGAGATTCGGCTTGAGCGCGTCCTTTAACAGCGCGGTCATCGCGCCCGCCGCCTTCAGCTCGCCCGCGGTGACGGGCTTGTCGTCGTAGGTGTAGCCGACGATGATCGACGAAAGCCGCTTTTTAAGGTCTGTGATCGAGTTCGCAAGGCACAGAATCGCCATGATCTCCGAGGCGACCGTGATGTCGTAGCCGTCCTCGCGCGGCACGCCGTTCATCCTGCCGCCGAGACCGTCGACGACGTTCCTGAGCTGCCGGTCGTTCATATCGACGCAGCGCCGCCAGGTGATCTTTTTCGGGTCGATGCCGAGGGCGTTGCCCTGGAAAATATGGTTGTCGAGCATCGCCGCAAGCAGATTGTTCGCCGCGCCGATCGCGTGGAAATCGCCGGTAAAGTGCAGGTTGATATCCTCCATCGGCACGACCTGCGCCCAGCCGCCGCCCGCGGCGCCGCCCTTGACGCCGAACACGGGACCCAGCGAGGGCTCGCGCAGCGCGACGGTCACGCTCTTGCCGATGCGCGCCATGCCGTCCGCAAGACCGATCGTGGTCGTGGTCTTGCCCTCGCCCGCGGGGGTGGGCGTGATCGCGGTCACGAGAATGAGCTTGCCGTCCTTTTTGTCCGTTTTCAGGATCTTCTGATAGTCGAGCTTCGCCTTATAACGGCCGTAAGGCTCGAGCAGGTCCTCGCCGATGCCCGCCTTCGCGGCGACCTCGGTGATCTTTTTCATCTGTACGCTCTGGGCAATTTCGATGTCGGTCATGGCTGTTGTCCTTTCTGGTTGTTGGTTGCCGGTTTTCGGAAGTGTGGAGTGTGAAGAGTGAAGAGTGGAGTTTCGGAAATCGCTGCGCGATTTGATTATAGATGAATTGCCGGTTGTCGGCTGCGGGGTGTTGTCTCCTGTGCTGTTAAGACTTGAGACTGAAGATGAAAGACGGGACATGCAGTCCGTGCCTCTGTCTATGGCTTTCGGTCTTTGCTCTTTCGTTTTTGGTCTTTGGTTTTTGGTCTTTGGTCTTTCGTCTTTGGGGGCTTTTATCTTTGATCTTTGCGGTTCTGCCGCCGACTCCGACTTATCTGAAAAACTTCACCGCAGACTCGAACAGCTTCATATCGTATTCGCCGGGGACGTTTTTGTAAAGGCCCGCGTTCCAGCGTTCGGTGTGGCCCATCTTGCCGAAGACTCTGCCGTCGGGCGAGGTGATGCCCTCGACCGCAAAGGCGGAATCGTTGGGGTTGAAGCGGATATCCGTTGTCACGTTCCCGTCAAGGTCCACGTACTGCGTGGCGATCTGTCCGTTTTCGGCAAGCTTCCGAATAGCCTCCTCCGGCGCGTAGAATCTGCCCTCGCCGTGGGAGATCGGCACCGAATAGATCTCGCCGGGCTTCACCGCGGAGAACCACGGGGATCTGTTCGAGGCGACGCGCACGCGCACGATCTTCGACTGATGCCTGCCGATGGCATTGAAGGTCAGCGTCGGGTCGGTCGGTTTCGTCTCGGTGATCCTGCCGTAGGGCACGAGACCGAGCTTGATCAGCGCCTGGAAGCCGTTGCAGATGCCGCCCATCAGTCCGCCGCGTCCGTCGAGCAGCGCCGTCACCGCGTCCGCGACCGCCGCGCCGCGGAAGAACGCCGTGATGAATTTGCCCGAGCCGTCGGGCTCGTCGCCGCCGGAAAATCCGCCGGGAATAAAGACGAGCTGACTCTCGCCGATCTTCTTCGCGAAGGTCTCGGCGCTGTTCGCGACGCCCTCTGCGGAGAGGTTGTTGATAACGAAGATCTCGGGTTCTGCGCCCGCGTCGGCGAACGCCTTTGCGGTGTCGTATTCGCAGTTCGTGCCGGGAAAGACCGGGATCAGCACCCGCGGTTTCGCGGTTCTGATCGCCGGAGCGGGATAGGATTTCGCTTCATATGTGAACGCTTCGGGTTCGCCCTCCTGCCCGATCAGATACGGATAAATGCTGTTCAGCTTCTGTTCGTACCCGCCGAGCAGCCCGTCGAGGGCGAGCTCCTGCCCGCGCAGGATCAGCGCCGGTTTTTCCGTCGTCACGCCGAGCGTCTGCCCGACTGCCTCGTTCTCCGCAAGCTCGATCACGAAAGCGCCGTAGCGGTAAGCGAAGAGCTCCGGCACGGCGATCGCGTCGTCAAAGCGCAGACCGATCCCGTTGCCGATCGCCGCCTTGAATACCGCCTCGGCGACGCCGCCTGGGCCGGGCGTATAGATCGCGATCGCCTTGCCTTTACGCGCGAGCGCGGTGACGCGGGCAAATACCGAAAGCTGCGAATCTGTCTTCGGCAGACCGTTTTCGTCGGATTCCGGCGCGAGCAGCACGACTTTGTGCCCCGCGCCCTTGAATTCGGGAGTGACGACATCGCCCGTTTTGCCGGTCGTGACCGCGAAGGAGACGAGAGTCGGCGGCACGTCGAGATCTTCAAAGCTGCCGCTCATCGAATCCTTGCCGCCGATCGCGCCGATCCCGAGCTGCATCTGCGCCTCGAACGCGCCGAGCAGCGCCGCAAGCGGCTTGCCCCAGCGGGCGGGGTCGCGGCGGGGTTTTTCAAAATATTCCTGGAAGGTGAGATATACGTCCTCGAACGACGCGCCGGCGGCGATCAGCTTCGAGACCGATTCCACCACCGCGAGATACGCGCCGTGGTAGGGGCTCTTCTCCGCGATCCGCGGGTTATAGCCCCACGCCATGAAGGAACAGTCGTCCGTGTGTTTTTTCTCCGAAGAGATCTTGTGCACCATCGCCTGGATCGGCGTGCGCTGATATTTGCCGCCGAAGGGCATGAGCACCGTGCCCGCGCCGATGGTGGAATCGAACCGCTCGGAAAGCCCCTGCTTCGAGCAGATATTCAGGTCGGCGACGAGCGTTTTCATCCCCGCGGCGAAATCCGTCACATCGTCCTTTTCATAGGGCTGCGCCTTTGCGGGGGCGACGTCGATATGCTTTTCCGCGCCGTTGGAATTGAGAAATTCGCGGGAGATATCCACGATGACCCTCCCGTTCCATTTCATCGTCAGGCGCGGCTCCGCTTTTACGACGGCGACGACCGTCGCCTCTAAATTCTCGCTTTCGGCGAGTTCTTTGAACCGCGCCGCGTCTTCGGGGCCGACGACGACCGCCATGCGCTCCTGCGATTCGCTGATCGCGAGCTCGGTGCCGTCGAGGCCTTCGTATTTTTTCGGGACCGCGTTCAGGTCGATATCGAGTCCGTCCGCGAGCTCGCCGATGGCGACGGAAACGCCGCCCGCGCCGAAGTCGTTGCAGCGCTTGATCAGGCGCGAAGCCTCGGCGCTGCGGAACAGCCGCTGCAGCTTGCGTTCCTCGGGTGCGTTGCCCTTCTGGACCTCCGCGCCGCAGGTCGTGAGGGAGCTGAGCGTGTGTGATTTTGAGGAGCCCGTCGCGCCGCCGCAGCCGTCGCGCCCGGTCCTGCCGCCCAGCAGGATCACGATATCGCCGGGGGCGGGGCGCTCGCGGCGCACGTTCGCCGCCGGAGCCGCCGCGATGACCGCGCCGATCTCCATGCGCTTCGCCGCGTAGCCGGGATGATAGATCTCATCCACCATGCCGGTGGCAAGACCGATCTGGTTGCCGTAGGAGCTGTAGCCGTCCGCCGCGGTGGTGACGATCTTGCGCTGGGGCAGCTTGCCCTTCATCGTCTCGCTCACCGGGACTGTCGGGTCCGCCGCGCCCGTGACGCGCATCGCCGCGTAGACGTAAGCCCTGCCCGAGAGCGGGTCGCGGATCGCGCCGCCGATGCAGGTCGCCGCGCCGCCGAAGGGTTCGATCTCGGTCGGGTGGTTGTGCGTTTCGTTCTTGAACAGCAGCAGCCAGTCCTCGTCCTCGCCGTCGGTCTGGATTTTCATTTTCACGGTGCAGGCGTTGATCTCCTCGCTCTCGTCGAGCTTGTCGAGTTTACCCGCTTTTTTGAGGTGCCTGACCGCGATCGTCGCGATATCCATCAGGTTCACGGGCTTCGTGCGCCCGAGCTCCTTGCGGACGGAGATATATTTGTCGTAGCTTTTCTGCAGCAGGTCGTCTTCAAACTGCACGCTGTCGATCGTCGTTAAAAACGTGGTGTGGCGGCAGTGATCCGACCAGTAGGTGTCGATCATGCGGATCTCGGTGATCGTCGGGTCGCGCTTTTCGCTGCGGAAATAATCGCGGCAGAAGCGGATATCGTCAAGATCCATCGCAAGGCCGTACTCATCGACGAACGAAGCGAGGCGCGCCTCGTCGAAATCAATGAAGCCCGTCAGCGTTTCGACGGCGGTCGGGATCTCGTATTCCGTTTTCAGCGTGTCGAAGATATCCATCGTCGCCTCGCGGCTCTCGACGGGATTGATCACGTAATGCTTGATCTTCTCGATCTCGCCGACGGAAAGATTTCCGTACAGCACGTAGACCTTCGCCGAGCGCACGTCGGGACGCTCGCCCTGCGAGATCAGCTGGATGCACTGCGCCGCGGAATCCGCCCGCTGGTCGAACTGCCCGGGCAGGTATTCCACGGCGAAGACCGTGCCGCCGCGTGCGTTCACGCCGTCGAAGATATCGTCGAGCTGCGGTTCGGAAAAGACCGTCGTCTTGCACCGCTCGAACAGCGCTTCGTCGATATTTTCCACGTCGTAGCGGTTGAGGATGCGCACGTTTTCGAGCCGGTCGACGCCCAGAAGCTCCCGCGCGTCGGAGAGCAGCGACGCCGCCTCGTGCGCGAGCCCTTCTTTTTTCTCAACGTAAATTCTGTAAACCATCGTTGTCACCCCGTTGGTTGCCGGTTGATAGTTGTCGGTTCTCGGTTTTCGGTTCTCGGTTTTCGGTTCTCAGTTTTCGGTTCTCGGTTTTCGGTTCTCAGTTTTCGGTTCTCGGTTTTCGGTTCTCGGTTTTCGGTTCTCAGTTTTCGGTTCTCAGTTTTCGGTTCTCGGTTCTCGGTTTTCGGTTCTCAGTTTACTGTTCGCTGTTCACTGTTCACTGTTCAACGTTCACTGTTCACCGTTCACCGTTCACTGTTCACTGCCTGCGGCAAGCGCCCGTGCGCCGATATCGCTGCGCATCCTCGCGTTCTCGAAATGAACGGTCTTCGCCGCGTCGTAGGCGTATTCCACCGCCGTTTTCAGATCGGATGCGACCGCGGTCACGCCGAGCACGCGGCCGCCCGCGGAGACGAGCACGCCGTCCTTGTTTTTTGCGCCGGCGTAGAATATTTCGGCGCCGTGGGGCAGCGTCTCGGGCGCGGTGATCGGGAAGCCCGTCCCGTATTTCTGCGGGTAGCCGTCCGAGGCGAGGATCACGCAGCAGGCGCATTCCGTTTTGAATTTTACTTCCGTCTCGGCAAGTTTTCCGTCGGTGACGGCGCGCATAATTGTGAACAGGTCGCTTTCGAGCAGCGGCAGCACGACCTGCGTTTCGGGATCGCCGAAGCGGCAGTTGTATTCGATGACCTTCGGTCCGTCGGGCGTGATCATCAGCCCGAAATAGAGGCACCCTTTGAAGGTCCTGCCCTCTTTGTTCATCGCGTCGATCGTGGGCAGGAAGATCTTTTCCATGCACGCTTTCGCGACGTCCTGCGTATAATACGGGTTCGGGGCGACGGTGCCCATGCCGCCGGTGTTGAGACCCTTGTCGCCGTCGAGCGCGCGTTTGTGGTCCATCGAGGAAACCATCGGCACGACGGTTTTGCCGTCGGTGAAGCTCAGAACGGAGACTTCCGGCCCGGTTAAAAACTCTTCAATGACGATCTTCGTGCCGCTGGCGCCGAAGATGCGGTCGTTCATCATCGATTCGACGGCGCGGTACGCATCCTCGCGCGTTTCGGCGATGATCACGCCCTTGCCGAGCGCGGGACCGTCCGCCTTGATCACGGCGGGGACCGGCGCGGTTTTGAGATACGCGAGCGCGTCGTCCGGATTTTCAAAGACCTCGTACGCCGCGGTCGGGATGCCGTATTTTTTCATCAGATTCTTCGAGAAGATCTTGCTGCCCTCGATGATCGCCGCCTTTTTTTCGGGGCCGAAGCAGGGCACGCCGATCTCATTCAGCGCGTCGACCGCGCCCAGGATCAGCGGATCGTCGGGCGTGACGACCGCGTAGTCGATCTTCTCTTTTTTCGCGAATTCGACAATGCCGTCGATGTCCGTCGCGCTCGCGCCGACGCAGACCGCGTCCGCCGTGATGCCGCCGTTGCCGGGATAGGCGAAAATTTCGGTGACGAGCGGGTTTTCCTTCAGCTTTTTGATGACGGCGTGCTCGCGTCCGCCGCCGCCGACGACTAATATTTTCATTCTGCATCTCTCTTTCTTGCGTGAAAATGGAAAGCGACAGTATCTTCTGTTGTTTTGAAATGAAAAATGAATAGTGAAAAATGAAAAATTGCGGAAAAGCGCTTCGCGCCTTTTTATTATAGAATTTTTATTATAGAATATAAAAAGCGTTCGTTCAGAGAAAAAATATACTATGATAAAGCCGACTGATCCGCTTGCATTTATTTGACTCGCATCTATGATCGGGTACGGGGCGCGGGTCTCCGGTGGAGACCTCTGCCGAAGGCAGAAGCGCCGACCGAGCCGGCAGGCGAGAAGGAGCCCGTCCCTAATTCTTCACTTTTCATTTTTCATTCTTCATTTTAATAGATCGGGAACCGATCTGTCAGCTCCGCGACCTCCGCAGCGATGCGGTCTTTGCTCGCCTCGAAATCGAAGGCTGCGTCGGCGATCCATCCGGCGATCTTTTCCATCTCGAGCTCCTTGAAGCCGCGGGTGGTGACGGCGGGGGTGCCGACGCGCAGACCGCTCGTGACGAAGGGGGAGAGCGGTTCGTCGGGCACGGTGTTCTTATTAGCGGTGATGTGCACCTCGTCGAGATTGTGCTCGAGCTCCTTGCCGGTCACGTTCGTGCCGCGCAGGTCGAGCAGCGCGAGGTGGTTGTCGGTGCCGCCGGAGACGAGATCAAAGCCTTTTTCGATGAGTTTATCCGCAAGGTACGCGGCGTTTTTCACGACCTGCATCTGATATTCCTTGAATTCGGGCCGCAGCGCCTCGCCGAAGGCGACCGCCTTCGCGGCGATGATGTGCATGAGGGGACCGCCCTGCGTGCCGGGGAAGACCGCCTTATCGATCTGCTTCGCGTATTTTTCGGGGCAGAGGATCAGACCGCCGCGCGGACCGCGCAGGGTCTTGTGCGTCGTCGTGGTGACCACGTCGGCGTACGGCACGGGCGAGGGATGCACGCCCGCGGCGACGAGCCCCGCGATGTGCGCCATATCCACCATCAGATACGCGCCGACCTCGTCGGCGATCTCGCGGAAGCGTTTGAAGTCGATGATGCGCGAATAGGCGCTCGCGCCAGCGACGATCAGCTTCGGGCGGCATTCCTTCGCGATGCGCTCCACCGCGTCGTAGTCGATGCGGTGCGTCTCGCTGCTGACGCCGTAGGGAACGACCTTGAAGTATTTGCCGGAGATGTTGACCGGCGAGCCGTGGGAGAGATGTCCGCCCTGGGAAAGATCCATGCCCATAACGGTGTCGCCGGGCTCGAGGAACGCGAAGAACGCGGCGAGGTTCGCGTTCGCGCCGCTGTGCGGCTGCACGTTCGCGTGCTCGGCGCCGAACAGCTTCTTTACGCGCTCGCGGGCGATATCCTCGACCTTGTCCACCTCGGCGCAGCCGCCGTAATAGCGGTGCCCGGGCAGCCCCTCGGCGTATTTATTGGTCAGCACGCTGCCCATCGCGAGCAGCACGGCTTTGGAAACGATATTCTCCGAGGCGATCAGCTCGATATTCACGCGCTGTCTTACAAGCTCCGCGTCCATATCCGCGAAGACCTCGGGATCGTAGTTTTTCAGTTCGTCGAAAAAATTCATTTTTACAGCTCCATTTATATTGATGTGAAGTGAGTTTTCCGAATTTCATAATGTTAAAGTGTGGAGTGTGGAGAGTGAAGAGTGAAGTGAAGGAAGTCGCTTCGCGACTTGATTATATATGCCGTAAATTAACATTTCGTTGAGAACCTATGCGCACATAGTTAATTCAACGGGATCTATTATTGGGGTACGGGGGCGCGGATCTCCGGTGGAGATCTCTGCCGCAGGCAGAAGCGCCGACCGAGTTGCGGGTTGCCGGTGGCAACCTCTGCGTTTTAGACGCAGAAGCAACGACCGAACCGGCAGGTGAGAACGGCAGGCGAG
>JAFRPB010000159.1 GCA_017429345.1 Clostridia bacterium
CGGATTGCGCAGTAGATTTTTTCGTCAGATTGTACAGATTCTCCGCAGGCAACCTGACGGTTGGCAAGGAGAAGATGTGCAATATGACGGAACAAAGATCAAGCAAGACGCGCATTCGTATTTGTGCGGTGTTGCCCTAATATCGGAAAAGTGAGGTCATTATGAAAATATTGATCGCCCCGCCCGACAACGCGGCGTTCGCCCGCTATTTTCCAGTATCGCTCATCGAACGGCTGAAAGCGCTCGGCGAAGTCGAACGGAATCCCTTCGACCGTTCGTTTACCGCGGATGAGCTTTGCGAGAGAATATCGGACGCCGATATTCTCATCACCCACTGGGGCACGCCGAAGATCGACGAAAACATTCTGAAAAACGCGAAACAACTCCGTCTTGTCGCGCACGCGGCGGGGTCGGTCGCAAATATCGCGAGCGAGGCGCTTTATCGGCGGGAGATCCCCGTGATCAGCGCGAATCCCGTGATGGCGCGGTACGTCGCCGAGAGCGTGCTCGGGTATATGATCGCGGCGACGCACCGTTTTGCGCAGACGGACGCGATCGTGCGTTCGGGTGGATGGGACAAACTCGAAGATCTGCAAAGCTCGCTGTTCGGCGCGCGGATCGGGCTTGTCGGTCTGGGCTCCGTGGGCAGGAATTTACTCGACCTGCTCTCCCCTTTTCATTGCGCGGTATCGGTTTTTGATCCGTATCTGCCTCAGAACGCGCTCGACCGGTGGGATCTAGCACGGCGCTGCGACTTTGAGACCGCGATGCGGCAGCCGATCGTCTCGGTCCACGCCTCAAAAACGCCCGAAACATATCATATGATCGACCGGGAGGCGCTCGCGCTGCTGCCCCCCGGAGCGGTTCTGATCAATTCCGCCCGGGGATCGATCATAGATACCGAAACGCTTGTCGCCGTTCTGAAAGAAAAAAAGATCTACGCGGTGCTCGACGTATACGAAAAAGAGGGCGCGGGCAATGTTCCGGCAGAGCTGCTCGCTTTTACGGAAAACACGCTGTTGCAGCCGCATACGGCGGCGGTCGCCGCGGGATCGAAGATGACCGAGGCGATCATTGACGATATCGGGCGGTTCGTTCGCGGAGAACCGCTTCGGCTGCGCGTGAGCCGCAGTCAATTTCAGCTGATGACACAGGAGTGATGATATGAAACTCGCATTTTCGACACTGGGCTGCCCCGACTGGACGCTGAAGCACGCGATCGGACAGGCAAAAAATCTCGGAGTTCAGGCGATCGAGATCCGGGGGATCAGAGACCGCCTGCGTTCGGATACGATCGAAGAGCTGCTGCCGGAACACCGCGCCGCCATATTGCGGTACGCCGGGGAAAACGGGATCGACTTCTGCTGTCTCGGCGCCTCCGCGTCGTTTCACGAAAAGGAGAAACGCGCCGAGAACAGAGAGGAAGCGCTCTCGACGGCGCGCCTCGCCTCGGCGTGCGGGATCCCGTACGTCCGCGTTTTCGGGAATAACCTTGTGACGGACGACGAAGACGCGGAGATCGCCGATATCGCCGGGCAGATCCGGATTCTCTGCGAAAAAGCGCAGGGTTACAATGTGAAGATCCTGCTCGAGGTCCACGGGGATTTCAACACCTCGGACAGGATCCTGAAAACCGCCGGATATGTCGGACACGAAAACTTCGGGATCATATGGGATATCCAGCACAGCCGCGAGGACCCCGCGCGTTTCTGGGAGCGGACGAAGCATCTTATCCGCCATATACATATAAAAGACAGCATACAGACGAAACTGTGCAATACGGGAGAGGGAGATCTGCCTGTCGCAGAGATCGTCCGCATGCTGGAACAGGACGGATATGACGGATATTACAGCCTCGAGTGGGAAAAGCGGTGGCATCCCGAGCTTCGCGCGCCGGAAGAGGAATTCCCGGCGTACGTAAGATTTATGTCGGCGCTGTAACCGACAGACAACTTAACTGTAATCCAAGTCGCTGCGCGACTTCCGACATTCCTCATTATAAAAAATCTCCGATCTCCGCTCTCCGAACTCCGCTCTGAATCTCGTCGCGCAGCGACTTCCGACGCTTCACACTTCACTCTCCACACTCCACACTGAAAAAAACAGGCAAAATCGGCGGCAGCGCCCCTCGGGACGCTGCCGCGTTGTTGTGTTGTCTGTCGGTTGGATCTTGCCATACGGCGAAGAAATCAAGACGTTATTTGATCGTGAACGTCTTTTCCACCGTACCCTTGTAATTGCCCGTGCCGGTGATCGTGACCGTATAGGTCCCCTTCGCCTTGCAGCCGGCGGAATACGTCACGGTGTAGCTCGTGCCCTCGGTCAGGACCGCGCCCGCTGCGTTCTTCACGGTCACGGTCGGCTTCTGCACCTTGCCGTTGTAGGTAAAGCTCGTCGCGGAAAGGGTCACGTTCGCCGCCTTCAGCGTCTGCGCTGTGATCTTAAAGGTCTTGCTCACGCTGCCCTTGTAATTCCCCGTGCCGGTCACGGTGACGGTGTAGCTCCCGACGGCCTTGCAGCCGGAGGAATACGCGACGGTGTAATGCGTGCCCTCGGTCAGGACCGCACCCGCGGCGTTCTTCACGGTCACGGTCGGCTTCTGGACTTTGGCGTTATAGACGAAGCTCGTCGCCGAAAGCGTGATATTTGCTGCGTCGAGCGGCTGCGCCGTGATCTTGAAGATCTTGCTCACGCTGCCCTTGTAATTCCCCGTGCCGGTAACAGTGACGGTATACGTTCCCGCCGCCTTGCAGCCGGCGGAATACGTAACCGTGTAATGCGTGTCCGCGGTCAGCTTTGCCCCGGCGGCGTTCTTCACCGTGACGGTCGGCTTCTGCACCTTCGCGTTGTAGACGAAGCTCGCTGCCGAAAGCGTGACGTTTGCCGCGTCGAGCGGCTGCGCCGTGATCTTGAAGGTCTTGCTCACGCTGCCCTTGTAATTCCCCGTGCCGGTGACGGTGACGGTGTACGAGCCCACAGCCTTGCAGCCGGCGGAACACGTGACCGTGTAATGCGTGTCCGCGGTCAGCTTTGCCCCGGTGGCGTTCTTCACGGTGACGGTGGGTTTCTGCGCCTTCGCGTTGTAGACAAAGCTCGTCGCCGAAAGCGTAACGCTTGCCGCGTCGAGCGGCTGCGCCGTGATCCTGAAGGTCTTGCTCACGCTGCCCGCGTAATTGCCCGTGCCGGTGACGGTCACGGTGTACGAGCCCACGGCCTTGCAGCCTTCGGAATAGGCGACCGTATAGTGCGTATCCTCGGTCAGCTTTGCCCCCGCGGCGTTCTTCACGGTGACGGTGGGCTTCTGCGTCTTCACGTTATAGACGAAGCTCGTCGCCGAAAGCGTAATGTTCGCGCTGTCGAGCGGCTGCGCCGTGATCTTGAAGGTCTTGCTCACGCTGCCCGCGTAATTGCCCGTGCCGGTGACGGTCACGGTGTACGAGCCCACGGCCTTGCAGCCTTCGGAATAGGCGACCGTATAGTGCGTATCCTCGGTCAGCTTTGCCCCGGCGGCGTTCTTCACGGTGACGGTCGGTTTCTGCGCCTTTGCATTGTAGACGAAGCTCGCATCCGAAAGCGTGATGTTCGCCGCCTTGAGCGTCTGTTTCGTGATTTTATAGGTCTTGCTGACCGTGCCGGAATAATAGCTGCCCGCCGCGGTCACGGTCACGGTATAGGTGCCGGGCGACTTGCTGCTTTCGTCCGACCAGGTCAGTGTATAGCTCGTGCCCTCGGTCAGCGTCTTGCCCGCGGCGTTCTTCACGGTAACGGTCGGCTTCTGCACTTTGGCATTATAGACGAAGCTCGACGCCGAAAGCGTGATATTTGCAGCGGCGAGGGACTGCTTCGCGATCTTGTAGGTCTTCTTCACCGTGCCGGAGTAATAGTTCCCCGCTGCCGTCACGGTCACGGTATAGGTGCCGGGCGCTTTGCTGTTCTCGTTCGACCATGTCAGGGTGTACGCTGAATCCAGCGCGAGCGTCTTGCCCGAAGCGTTCTTCACGGTGACGGTCGGCTTCTGCACCGCGCCGCTGTAGGTGAAGCTTTCCGCCGAAAGCGTGATATTCGCCGCGGCAAGAGGCTGCTTCGCGATCGTGTAGGTCTTGCTCGCCGAACCGGAGAAGTTGCTGCCCGTTCCGGTCACAGTCACGGTGTAGGTGCCGGGCGTCTTGCTGCTCTCGTTCGACCACGTCAGGGTGTAATGCGTACCCTCGGTCAGCTTTGTCCCCGCGGCGTTCTTCACGGTCACGGTCGGCTTCTGCACTTTGCCGTTGTAGGTGAAGCTCGCTGCCGAAAGCGTGATGTTTGCAGCGGCAAGCGGCTGCTTCGAGATCGTATAGGTCTTGCTTATCGAGCCGGAGTAATAGTTCCCCGCGGCCGTCACGGTCACGGTATAGGTCCCGGGAGCCTTGCTGTTTTCGTTCGACCAGGTCAGCGTGTAGCTCGTGCCCTCGGTCAGTTTTGTTCCGGCGGCGTTCTTCACGGTGACGGTCGGCTTCTGTACCGCGCTGTTGTAAGTGAAGCTCGTCGCCGAAAGCGTGATATTCGCCGCGGCAAGAGGCTGCTTCGCGATCGTGTAGGTCTTGCTCGCCGAACCGGAATAGTTGCTGCCCGCTGCCGTCACGGTCACGGTATAGGTGCCGGGCGCCTTGCTGTTCTCGTTCGACCAGGTCAGCGTGTAGCTCGTGCCTTCGGTCAGCTTTGTGCCTGCGGCGTTCTTTACGGTAACTGTGGGTTGCTGCACCGCGCCGTTATAGGTGAAGCTCGTCGCCGAAAGCGTGATATTCGCCGCATCCAAGACCTGCTTTTTGATCGTATAGTTCTTTTTCGCCGAATTGGTATAATTCCCCTTTCCTATCACGGTCACGGTATAGCTGCCGGCTGCCTTGCTGTTCGCGTTCGAATACGTCACGGTGTAGTGCGTGCCTTCGGTCAGCGTCTTGCCGAAAATGTCCTTCACGGTAACGGTCGGTTTCTGCACCGCGCCGTTGTAGGTGAAGCTCGCAGCAGAAAGGGTGACATTCTTACTCTCCAGGAGTTGCTTTATGATATTATAGCTTTTGCTCGTCGAGCCGGAATAAAGCGTTCCCGCACCGGTCACGGTAACGGTGTAGTAGCCGGCATCCCTGCTGTTCGCGTTCGACCAGGTCAGGGTGTAATCCGTTCCCTCTGTCAGGACCTTACCCGTGGAATCCTTCACGGTGACTGTCGGTTTCTGCACATAACCGTTATAGGAGAAGCTCGGATCGGAAAGCGTCACGCTGTCGATCTTCGGAATGCTCTCGGTTCTCGTCTCGCTGCAAATGCCGCAGGTGAAGGTCTTAACGCCGTCTTCGGTGAACGTCGCCTTTTGCGTTACAGTCCCGTTGTCCCATTCGTGTCCGGGACATACGAGAGGCGCGGTGATCCAGCCGGTCATGGTCTCATAGTACTCTGCCCACTCCTCGTCGTCCGGATCGATCAGTTCATCCCAATAGTAGAATGCGAAACGGGTCTCGCCGGCCTTCGTATAGATCCAGACCTCAATATCTTCGGCAAGATCGGCGTCCTCCTCCGGAACGACCAGATAATATCTCTGATAAGAGGGTTCCTCGGTCAGCATATAATACGGTCCGCCGCAGATATCGCAGACGCCGTCATCGTCGTCGTCGTCACAGTGCGCATCAATATACTTCAAACCGTAGGCAGGCAGCTCTCTGAGATACAGCGCCGCGATCAGCTCACTGGCGTCATAGAACAGGAACTTATTGCACTGATTGCAATAGTAACAAGTGCAGTATTGTAAGTCGGGATCCGCGTCGGCAGAGATGAATACGGTATCGTGGACGGGCTTGATGTGGGAGTTCGAATAAAGCTCGACGTCTTTATGCGTGCAGACGAATTCGACGCCGTGCTGTCTGAGGAACGAATAATCGAAATCACCGCTCTCAGTCCCCGTTTCCGGTACGTAAGGACACTGCCAGTAATCATCCGCCAGAATGGTGCTGCCGTCGGGGCTGATCGCCCAGACGCTGTCCTCCAGATTGACGACCCAGTACTCATAGGCTTCGGACGTAGCTGCGCGCATTCCGTCAAGATCATAATAGTACTGACCTGCTTCCAGCGCGTCGCTGTCTTCTGTCGGCAGCGGGTAGAAAGCTTCCTCCGTATAAGGATTATAATATCTGACGGCGGGAAGGATGAAGTCGTAATAGGGCTCCAGCATCTCGGGGGTAACGATCGAGAATACGTCGTAATACGCGGCAAGCCGCTGGAAGCGGTCGATACAGAGCGTTTTTTCACGCAGCCGGGCAAGCGCGGCGTCGTATAATTCCTGACGCTCCGCATCTGTCGGCGCCGGACCGGAACGGCTTGCAAGATACGCTTCAAAGAAGGCTTCAAAGTCGATATACCAGCCGCCCCAATCAAGCGTCTCGGCAGGCGTCTCGCCCTGCGCGATCACGGCAAGCTCCCGGAAGCCCTCCGTCGGAACGTCGCCGTGCTGCCGCAGCCACATGAATGTCCAGTCATGTTTTATTAATCTCTGCATCCCGAGATCGCCCAGATCCGCCATGATCAGATTTTTATTGCAGCTGAGGTAGTACGTCGCGCTGCGGTAAGCCTGCCGTTCGGAAGCTTTCAGGTATGAGTCGGACAGGAGCATCCTGTCCACGTCGAACCAGTAGTCGCCGAATGCCAGCGCGTCGCTGTCTTCCGTGGGGATCGGGCTGAAGCACGCCGGTGCGTCCTGACCTTTGACGCGCAGGTAGAACGAGCAGAAAGTTCCAATGCGGGAATCGCGGTTTTGGTGATAAGCAAAGTCAGGATTCGCGATACGCAGGAAGGAGCCGTCATCGGCAAGGCGGACCGTCGCCTCGCGGTACTGTTGGGCTTCCGCATCGGACATATCCTCCAGGTCCTGATACGCCGCGACCAGACCTTCCATATCGAACCAGTAATCGCCGTCGGCAAGACCTTCGTCGGAGAAAGGCAGCGCTTCGCCGAGCCCGGGCATGATCTTCAGGTACTTCGCAAACATCGGTTCTTCTGCAAAAACGTGAATTTCCTGGAAAGGATAACCGCGCAGCTGTACCGCGTCATACTTGTTGCAAATTTCGACGGCGAGACCGGAGTCGTAAATGTGCTGACCCGTTTCTTCCGCCAGCGCTTCGCAATCGTAATAATACTCACCCGGCTGAGCATTCTCCGTGGAATTCTGGATGTAAACGCTGAAAAAGTGATTATGATTCGGGATAACGCTGAGCTGATACAGGTACCGGAAAACGGGATCGGGAACCAAATTGTCGGAAAGATAAGACAGCGAATAGTCGAGCACAGAGTTCCCGCAGATCATACGGAGCATGCCCGTATCTTTATTGACGTAAAACTTTGCGTTCCGCACTGCCTGCTCCGCAGCAGCGTAGTATTGGGACGAGGAATCAAAATCACTGAGTCTGTCGTTAAGATACCCGGGTCTGTTGATCCAGTAATCGCCCTCCGAAAGTCCGGCAGGCGTAAACGGAACGTAGGTAAAGCCCTCGGTAGGATCGCCCTCGCCGGGAGTATGCAGCGTAAGCCAGGAAAATTCCTCGTTCCAGCGCTCGAACTCCTGTTCCTCGTCGTATCCTGTTACCATAACGGCGCCGCAGTGACTGCAATACCGGAACGAATAGCCTACGGCGTCAAAATAATCCGTAACCGACACGCCGTGATCGTTTTCATAGATGGCGTCATAATAAGCGGGATAAGAAAGCCAGCACCGGTCTTCCCTTTCCTCGAACCCGATCTCATAGGTAAAATCGTGTTCGGAATACGCGGACGGGAAGAAGCACTCTTCTTCTGTCAGCTCCTGCGTTCCTTCGCTGTCGGCAAAGAGGTGCTGACAGGTCGGGCACCACCAGCACTCAATATTGCCGGATACGCCGCAGAGCGGGTCAGTAACCGGCGGAAAACGGAACATTCTGGGGTGCAGGCACGGGTCTTTGGTATCGATCAGGTCGATCGCCGCTTTGGCCTGGGCCAGCGCGGCTGCGACGGCGTCGGCGTCCTGCGCGGCGTCAATGGCTTCTTTTCCGGCGCTGATCGCGGCGGCAAGCTCGAGCTGCCTGCCCGGTTCGTAATCCGCGGCGTTTTTATAAGAATCCAGACCGCTTTCGCGTCAGTCTTGACGATATCAAGCTGCGTGGGGAACACCGTCAGCGACACGTCGGCAAAGGGGCTCGCGAAATCCATTTTATAATCGCCGTTAAACTGCTCGCTGAACACCTTGAGCGTGTAACTGCCGGGATTCAGCGCGGGCAGGTCCAGAGTGATCTCACCGTTTGCGGATGAGGGCTGCACAAGACGGCCGTAATAAAACGCGTCGCCGGCGGCGTCCGTCAGGATCGCGGAGACGTATTCGTTCGCGCCCACCTTCGCGCCGCTGTAGTGCAGCGTTATACTTTCTTCCCCGCAAACGAGCGACGCCGCCGTTTCGGTCACGGAGAAGCTGCGCGATTCATCCCGCATCGTCAGCGTCCATTCGTTGCCGGTATAAGCGGGGATCTCATAAAGGCTTCCGAGCGCTTCCGCGAACGTCTTGCCGCCTTCCGCGGCGGCGGTGAAGAGAACGTTGCTCTTATAAAGACTGATCGCGGGACGCACGGCGCAGGTCTTGTTTGTTGTACTTACGCCTTCGTTGCTGATCTGACCGTTCCGATCGACGTACTTGGCGGAGTATTGCGCGTCGCCGGCAGAGAGGAGCCACCAGGGGTTCGGCTGATCGGCTCCGTAAGAAGCATTGGCGATCCCGGAGCGCCCGCCGGACGCCGCATACGCGGTATCCGTCGCGACACGGGCGGCGTCCGAATTAAATCCGAAGTTCCCGTTCGCAGCGTCAGAGTCGGTGATCAGGAATACCCGGTCAGAACCACCTTGTATATATTTTTGGGGGATCGCCCCGATCTCGGCGTCGGTGAACGCAGTGTGAATGAAGTTGTCGCCCGTGTAGTCGCGCTGCAGTCTGTTATAGATCGACGAGTACCCGTTCAGCCACGAGCGCAGCGTGCTGGTGTTCCACGTATAGTCGGCATTTTCCGCGTCGTTGATCACATACCTGTCGAGATTCCGGTCGGCAAGCAGGATCATATCATTCTGGTACCACGCTGCGTAGGATTTCAGAAGACGCCACTTGATGGGCTCAACTTTAAATCCGCCCGCACCGTCGCTGCTCTGTTTGTAGCTGCCGATGTATATCATGGTCTGCTGCCCGCCTACGAGGTTCGCCGCATCGTTGTTTTTCATAAGCTGCAGCGCTTCGGGCGTCTTGACCGTCAGAGCCACGTCCGCAAAGGCGCCGGCGTAGTCCGTATTGTAATCGCCGTTATACTGCTCGCTGAATACCTTCAGGGTGTAGGTCCCGCCGGTAAGCGCGGGCAGGTTGACCGTGACCTCGCCTTCTGCGGCTTCGGGCTGCGCGACCCTGCCGTAGTACAGGGCGTTCCCGTTCGCATCCGTCAGGATCGCGGAGATATATTCGTTTTCGCCGACCGTCGCGCCGCTGTAATGCAGCTTTACCGGTCCGCAGGAAACGTTGCCCAGGGTAGATCCCCTCACGGTGAACGCAGTTTCCTCCACGGCAAGCTCGCGGGTAGCGTCGAGCAGCGTCAGCTTCCACGCGCCGTCGGAGCAGTCTCCGATCGCGGCAAGCGCCCCGCTGCCCTGCTTGCCGCCCTCGGCGGCGGAGACGAAAAGAACGGAGTTCAGATCCACGTTCAAAGCCGGACGGATCGAGATACCTCCGGTGTTAATGCCGAGCACCATGTTACTCACAGAGCCCCAAATCGTGATAAGATTTGCAAAACGATAGTCGGAGCCGAATGTGCGGATCCAATATCCGTTTTTTTCACCGGGATTCATCCTCGAAGAATTGTTGCGCCCGCCTCCGGCACAGTATGCGGTGACCGTCGTGACACGCGCCGGATCCTCGGCGTAGGGATCGCTCGCAAAACCGTACGCCGTGTTCGACAGTTCATTGATAGAGAGCGGGAACACCTTGTCCGCCGTGTTACCGGACGTACCGTCGTCAGCGTTCTGCAGCTGCGTCTCGGCGATTGCCGCTTTTTCGCCCGCGCTGAACGCGCTGCCGATAAAGCTGTCGTCGGCATAGGCTTCGCCGTAGCCGTTCAGCCACGCACGCAGGGTGCAGGTCTCCCACGAGACGTATTCGTACGCCTCATGATAATATACATGGTCAAGGTCCTGATCCGCGAGCAGGAACAGCTTCCCGTCCGCGTTCGAGAGCACGCGCCATTTGATGGGATCGACGTTGTAGCCGGTCTGCTTGCTGCCGCTCTGCAGATATTCGCCGAACCAGACGGATCCGTTCTGTCTGTCGGCGATCTCCACTTCGCCGTTCTGCACAAACTGCAGCGCCTTAACCGACGTTTCCTCTGCATGCGCCTTCGGCAGCGCCGTCGACAGCAGCGCCGCGACCGGCAGGCAGGAAAGCATCAGGCAGAGCGCCAGAAAAATGGAAAGTGCTTTTTTCATTGCGGTTTCCTCCGTTTCAAAATATGGTTTATTATATATTTTCGGGTTATTTGCCTCGGAAATATCCCGAGTATGCCCGTGATCGTATTATAACACATTATTTTCCGAAATGCGCGAATCTTACAGAATTGTAAGATTCAGGCTGTAAATTCCGATTTATGCGCAAGCGCATAAATCAGAATTTACAGGCATTAGGCATTGGGAATTAGGCAATAGACATGTCAAATATACGCTGTGCGCCTCGGTCATTACCTAATGCCTATTGCCTGCTGCCTATTGCCTTTCATCCCGATAAATCAGAATTTACCGGGTTCTTTCCGCAAATCATCCGTCCCCGGAAACAGACCCATACCGATACGCCCGCACGTAATCGACGACAAAATCGACGGGGAACGTGTCGGGCGCATTTTTTGTGATCTCTCCCGACCATCCGGGGAAGGGCTTGCCCCCGACGCCGTCGATCTCCACCGACAAAAGAAGATATTCCGGCGCTTCCGATACGCCGCCGAAGCGGCTTCTGCCGGTTTCTCTGCCGTTGACGTAAAAAATATACCCTTCCTCGTTCCATTCGACCCCAAAGGTATTGTACTGCCGGTAGGGGTCGTTTGCTTTTGTCACGGCGACGTTTTTATAGCGGTGCCCCGCCCCGTAGCCGCCGTAATGCAGATTCGAGGTGATCAGATCATTCTCTTTCTTTTTTAAGATCCTGTGCCATAACGGGGATTCGAACACGTCGATCTCCGTGCCTTTTCTGCCGGGCACGAAATCGCGGACCGCCTCGCTCGAGAGCCAGAACGCCGCCCACAGACCCTGCGCCGCGGGCAGGATGCACCGGCACTCGAAATAGCCGTATTTCTGCTCGAACAGTCGCCGTGTGTCGATCCTGTCGCAGTACCACCCGGGGCCGTATTTGCCGTCTTCCTTATACTCGGTGCGGATGATGAGATTGCCGTCTCTGAGAAACGCCTGACCGGCGTCCCAATACCCGCCCTTCCGTTCCCCCTGACGGAAATGCGTCCAGACTTCGGGGTTCAGCGTATCTCCGTCAAAATGGTCTTCAAAGGTCAGCGTGAATTTCGAAAGATCGAGCTTGTTTGTATTTTTATACGGTTTTTTTGCACGGTATACGACGATCCCGCGGTGGATCAGATCAATAGAGCGGTTGATGAACTTGTCGAACAGGTGTTTCAATTCAGACAACTCCCGTCAAATTATCTATTTTTTTATCGCGCAGGTTTACAAGATACAGCATATCACCCTATCATTAACAAATTGTTTACTTTTTAATGACCATTTGTTAATAATTGCAATAGTATTATATAATTGGTTCATTTTTGTTAACAAAATGTATGAAAGAAGGGGATCGGATTGGGATTCAACCGACAGCTGGCGGATGCGAAATTTGAGAATACCGTCATCAAATCCGTGAACTCGCTTCTGCTCGCGTTTCACAAATCGAAAGCCGGGCGAACGGGGGAAAAGATCAATACCGACGATATGGTCCTCACGTTCGAGGATCATTTCGACGGGGAGGAGCTGAACTGGGATATCTGGCGGGCGCACAATTTCTTCGGCGTCCGCAAGGGCGGCTACTGGACCGCCTCGCAGCTGCGTCTTGAGGACAGCAATCTCGTCATTACGACGGAGTATCTCGAGAACGGCGAGTTCGGTCCCGGCTGGTACACCTCCGGCATCGAAACGGAGGACAAATTCGAGCAGAGATATGGCTATTTCGAGTGCCGCTGCAAGCTCGCGAAGGGGCAGGGACTCTGGTCCGCGTTCTGGATGATGAACAAAAACGTGGACAAGGTCGTGGGGCACTCCCGCAACGGCGCGGAGATCGATATTTTAGAGTCGCCGTTCTGGTTCCTGGGCGAGGGCAAACGCAATCTCGTCACGCTGAACCTGCACTACAACGGCTACCGCCTGCACACGAGATATAAAAACGTGGGCATCTTCGAGCTGGACAACGACCCGTATGAAAACTACAACACCTACGGCGTAAAATGGACGCCCGACGCCTATACATTTTATATTAACGGCTACGCGGTCGCGAAGACCTCCTGGGGCGGCGTTTCGGAAAAGCCCGAATACCTGATCCTCTCCTGCGAGGTGGACGGCGGCAGCGCCATGACGACCAAGGGGTGGTCCGGGTATATCGAGCGGAACGACAGAAAGACGTTCAAGGCCGAATATTTCGTGGATTATGTAAGAGCATATCAATTCAAGGATCAGATCAAAGGAGAATGAGAAATGAAAAAGCTGTTGTCTGTATTTTTAAGCCTCGTGCTTGTTCTGCTTGTCATGACGCCCCTGGCCTCGGTCGCGCAGGCGGCGGGGGCGCGCGACTACCCCACAATCATCGTGCCGGGGTATTCGTCCTCGGACCTGTATATCGACGGCGAGCAGCTGTGGGGGCTCGACAAGGAAGCCATTCAGAATACGCTGCTTGAAAAGATCGCGCAGTACGGCAGGGGTCTCGGCGAGCTCGCGCTGCAGCAGCCGGACTACCTCTGCGACGTGCTGGGACAGGATATGATCGACTACGTGGGCAGGCTTGCCATGAATCCGGACGGATCGAGCGTCTATGACGTTGAGACCTACGACCAGAGTCCGGAGTACACGAAGTTTTCGTATCTGTATTCCCATGAAAACGGCAAGCACATCCATGAGCACGAGATCATGAAGGATATCGCGAAGCAGTACGGCTCGAACGGCAACGACCGTCTTTTCGCCTATCAGCAGGATTTCAGAATGTCGCAGGTGGATCTTGCGGCGAACCTTGACCGCTATATCGACGCGGTGCTCGAATACACCGGCGCAGAGAAAGTGAACCTGATCGCCGTCAGCCACGGCGGGCAGACCGTCGCCGCGTATCTCTCGATGTACGGCCAAGAGAAAAACGTGATCAACAATATCCTGATGATCGTGCCCGCCATCGGCGGCGTCGCCCCGGCGTACGATCTGATGAGCGAGAACGTCGTTCTGGATGAGGAGATCCTGCTTCAGTACTTCGAGAACTCCGAAATGATGGAGGAAGATCTCGAATGGCTCGTGCGCGCGAATGAGTTCGGTATTCTCGACGACGTATGCAACACGCTGATGCACCGTTATATCAAGCGCATCATCGGCTACTGGGGCAGCGTCTGGGATTTCGTTCCCGCCGAGTATTACGACGCGCTCAGGGATGAGCTGCTTGACCCGGTCGAGAGCGCGCCCCTGATCGAAAAAAGCGATTATTTCCATCACGAGATCCTGCCGAACCTCGCCGACACGTTCTCCGCGTGCCTTGACGAGGGCATGAATATCTATATCGTCGCCGGTTCCGGCATGCCGAGTCTGACCGGGCTTCAGGAGCAGTCCGATTTCATCGTGCCGGTCAGCTCCTCCACGGGCGCAAAGACCGCGCCTTTCGGCAAGCGGTTCAATGACGGTTATCCGCAGGCGGGCACGGTATGCGCGGACGAGTCGCACAACCACGTATCGCCCGATATGTGCCTCGACCTCTCGTGCGGGTATCTGCCCGATCAGACCTGGGTCGTCAACGGCATGTTCCACGGCATGACGTGGAAGGATCCCTACTGTCAGGACCTGTGCAAGAAGCTTCTGTTCTCGGACGAGCGCGCGGACGTGACGACCTATGAGGAATTCCCGCAGTTTAAATACAGCTCCTGCATGATCTACTCCGTGACCGCTTCTCTGGATCATTCCCCGCAGGGGTACTGGAGCAAGGAATATACCGCGCTGACGGTCACGAACCTTTCGCAGAAGTATAAAATGCGGCTGATCTCGATCTCCGTCGACGGCATCGGCGCGCCGTTCGACACGGGGTTCGACGTAAAGGGGATCGTCAATATCGAGCCCGGCGAATCCTATACCGTACCGATGCGGGATTCGGTCCCATCGGTCAGCGCAAAAACCGCCGATATCACGATCACGTATTCGCTGAGCGGCAGCAAGACGCCGCTCGGCACGAGAACGCTGGTATTTACGTTAACGGGCGGCAAAGCGCCCAAATACGACGAGGCGAAGCCTTATACCGACGCGCTGCATGAAACGGGGTTTGACAAGCGCGTCGAGGGCGGCATGGACGACGTGCTGAAACGTCTGGGCATTTTTGAATTTTTCAAAATGATCGTCAATTCCATCCTCGCCATGTTCCGCACGCTCAGAGCGACGCTGATACTTATCTGAAAATCAGAACAGAAAATCCGAAAATCAGAACAGAAAATCCGAACCGAACGATTCCCTGTAAAAGAAAGGGGGACGCGCGTTGTCCGAATGTCCGAACTGCAAAAATAAGATCGGCCTGCTCTATCTGAAACAAAACTGCCCGCACTGCGGCGTAAATCTGTGCTTTTATAACTATGAGGAAAACTTCAACCGAGACGCAAAAAAAGCGGAGCTGTCCCTTGCGCGGATCAATATATTCATCGCGCACCTCAAGGCGTCGTTCATCGGCTCGAGACTGACGGTGGCGCGGCTTTGCGTGATGCTTTTGCCCGTCGCGTCCTTTCTCGTGCCTTACGGCAAGGTGATCTTTTCGCAGCCGTTTCTGCACGGCAGCGTCTCGCTTTCGGCGTTGGGGCTTTACGGAGCTTATGAAGACGGATATCTGCCCTATATCCTGTCCATGACGGGCAGCGCGGTGAACGGCAGGGCGTTTCTGCTGCTCACCTTCGCGCTCTGCGCGCTTCTGCTCGCCGCCGTCGCGGCGCTCCTGATCTTCTTTCTGACGCTGCTCTGCTTTTTAAGCGTGAAAAAAATGCATAAGGTCCTTGCGGGGACCGCCGTCGCCGGCGCTGTCCTTTCGGCGCTGTCCTTTGTGCTGACCGCGGTATTCGCTTCTTCCGCAAGATCCCTTGACCTGATTTCCGGCGAGGCGTTTCCCGGGTTTCTCGTTTCAGTCCTGTTCTTCGCGGCTGTCGCTCTCATCAATATCCTGATCGGCAAAAAAGGCCTTGCGATCGTATATCACGAAGGCGACGAGGAACGGGCGGCGATCGCGAAAAAGGTCCGGGCGGGAGAGCTCAGCCTCGCCGATCTGCCGCAGCCTGTCGTCGAAACGGCGGAAACAGAAAAAATCCGTCTGGAGATCGAAAAACAGCAGGCGCTTTACCGCGAACGGGAAGAAGGTGACGGCTCTGCGTAATCAAGGCTGGCAGAAATACATTTATAAAGTCGCGATCGTGATCCTCGTGATCTTCTTCGTCGCCGGCGTCGGGATCGGCGCGAAAAAGATCCTCACGATCGAGGGCGTACGGGAGCTTTATACCGCGCCCGAGCCGCTTTCGAAGACGCCCGAAACCGCGGAAGAGATGCTGCGGTATATCAACGACGCAATCGAAAAAGCGCTTCTGCTTTCGCCGAAGACCGAGCTTTCTTCCACATTTTCGGTCGATAAGGACTCCCTGCGGGCGTCCGGCGACGACCGGCAGTTTTTAAGCGCCGTACAGATGGCCGTGCCCCGGATCAACTCCGATGCTGCGGCATGCTTTGAAAAGAACACGGCGGATTTCTCCGAATCCGCGGCCGCCTTCCTGACCCCCTGCAACATAGACGCGGCGGACGTTGCCGAAGCGGAGCTCTCGTACGAGTATTACAAATGCCTGCTCTGCACCGCCGAGATCGCGTACGACGACTACAGCGACGTATGTCCCGAATGCGCGAGCGAAAACACCCTGCAAAAGCGCAGCCGCGATACCTACAGAATTACATTGCGCATTTCCCCCGACTCCCCCGCGTTTACGGATAATCCGTTCCCGAAAGCGGAAGTTCTTTCCTCCGTGATCGCGGAAGAAGGCGGAAATTTCTACGCTCTTCGGAACTTTGACAAGCAGTATAACGGGGTTATTCTTTACGCCGAGATCAACCGCCTGACGGATGAGATCGCGCTTCTGCGTTATGAAACGTCGGGCTCCGTTTCCGCGGATCTCGAAATGACCGGGGCTTACGCATCTCTCGGTACGGTAACCGTAAGCGCCGATATAAGAGATCGGGTGAACTATAAGTTCACCTGGCCTTCGGTAAAGCTTGACAAGCACGAGACGACGGTCGAGCTCGGCAGCAGCGAAGCTCTGAAAGCAAAGCTCACCTGCGACGATCCCGCGGGATATGACGTTATGTGGACCTCTTCCGACGAATCCGTTCTGACCGTCGACGAACAGGGCTATCTCAAGACAAATAAAGTGTTCGGCGACAGCGTGATCACCGCCGCGTTTACTTTCAAAGGCAAAGAATACAGCGATTCGTGCCTTGTGCACGTCGGCGTCCCCGCGGAAGGGGTCGACCTGAGCAAAGGCAAGCTTTCGCTCAAAACGGGCGACACATATCAGCTGAACGCGGTATTCAACCCGAAGGATACCACAAACACAAAATGCTTCTGGTACAGCGAAGACGAATCGGTCGCAAGGGTGGATGAAAACGGACTTGTGACCGCGGTCTCCCCCGGCAGGACCGTGATCTGTATCATTACCGATTACGGGAATTATTACTCATCCTGTAAGACGGAGGTGAAGGACTGATGGCGAAGGAGAACAAAAACGCCGTAAAGGTATTCTTTGAGGCCGAATCGGATTCGGCGGCGTCGATCGACAAAAAAACGCTGAACAGATACAGCGATTTCGCCGTCAAATCCTTCCATACCCGCGTTCTTGACGGCAGGGAGCTTTCGATCCCCGCGATCGCGCAGTTCGCCACGAGCATTCTGGGCGGCGTGCAGGTCTACGAGACGCTGTTTTTCGTGAACGTGCTGCGGATCAACATGATCTACGTCACGGCGATCAAGGCGCTGATCGGCATTTACGACGTGCTGAACGACCCGCTGTTCGGCATCGTCTACGACCGCACAAGGACCCGCTACGGCAAGGCAAGGCCCTATATCCTGCTCGGCGCCGTCCCGTATTTCGTCGTGACCGCTATAATGTACTCGGGCGCGGTATTCCTGAAAAACCCATCGGGCAACGACCCGAAAAAGATCCTGTTCGTCTTCATCATGCTCTTTCTCAAGGAGACGTTCGCGACGATCTACAATCTGCCGAAGGGCAATCTTCTGGTCCTGATGACGCCGAACCCGCAGGACAGGATCACGGTCGGACTGTTGAATTCCTATCTGGGCGAAGCCGGCAGCACGATCATCTATGCGATCTTCCTGCCGCTGATGGAGCTGAACAACAAGGGCTATATCGATCTGCCGATGTCGTGGCTGTTCACGATCCTCGCGTGGTTCGCTGCGGCGATCGGCATCGTCTGCAATATCGCGCAGGCGGTTCTCTGCAAAGAGCGGGTGATGCTGCAGGCAAAACCCGCGCCGATCGAAAAATCGGTGCTTTACGTGCTGAAAAACAAATACATGCTGCGCAATTTCGCCGCGAATTTCGCGACCTCATGGTGGTCGAGCGGCGGCTATTCGTGGGACGTGGTGACGCAGCAGGAGATCTTCGGCGGCACGTTCTATACCGTGCTCGCGTATCTGCCGTATAACGTACTGGACGTTATATCCGTGACCTTTATCCCCAAATTCGCGAAGATATTCAAGCACAACAACCGTAACGAGCTGATCGCCCTGCGAATGTGGGATATCCTCTGTGTGGTCGGTATGTGGCTGGGGATCCCGTTCGTCGACAGAAGATGGGTCGCCGTCGGCATCTACGCCTTCTTCTACGCGCTCACGGCGATCAACAACGGCCCCGCGAACGTCGTCGAGGGCGAGATCGGCAGAGAGATCAACGACTATACGGAATACGTGACGGGCGAACGCCCCGACGGAACGATCCACATCATCACAAATCTGATCCTGCGCATCACCGCCCCGCTGAACGCGATGTTCACGATCTTCCTGTTCAAGTGGTCCGGCTACGACACCACGCTGCCGATGCTGCCCTGGGCGCAGGAAAACAAGGTCGTTTATCAGAAGGTCTGGTTCCTGTTCAACGGCATTACGATCCTGCCCAGAGTCATTAAAGTGATCCCGTATTTCTTTTATGACCTCGTGGGCGAAAAACGCGAGCAGATGTATATCGAACTCAACGAGCGCAGAGCGCTGCTTGCCGACAAGGATGAAGCGCTGGAGGAAGGCGTGAGCGAGATCATGGAAACGCTTTCCGAAACGTAAAAATAAGGAGGAGAAATAAAAATGCTTGATAAGATCTATGTTGTGATCCACTTTGTTCTGAGAAAAACGATCCTTTTCTTTATCGCGGGCTGTATGTGCCTGAACACGTTCGGGGCGACCGTGTATGAGGAGCCGCAGAACCCCAACGTGAATACGGGCGATTATTTTCGCCCCGACTTCGGCAATCCCCTGATCTCCTCACACAGGAGTGGAAAGGGCGCGGCGCCGGAGAACACTCTGATGGCGATCAAGTCCAATCTGATCTACGCCGACTCGGGTTCCGCGATCATGGAAATGGACGTTCAGCTGACGAAAGACGGCCGGATCGTGCTCTATCACAGCCTTTATCTGGACGAAAACAGCGACAGCGCGGAATACTTCGGCAGAAAAAACACCTGCGTGTTCATGAAGACCTACGACGAGCTGCGGGGACTGAATATGGGCGAGTATTTCAAGGTCGGCGAGGAATATCCCTATCAGGGCCTGCGCGGGGACGAGATTCCCGACGAGATCCGCATCACCCTCCTGAGCGACGTTTTCGCCGCTATTGAAGCTGAAGCGCCGGGCGTGTTCCGGTATATCATCGAGGTCAAGTATCCGCACCCCTGGGCGCCGAAGATCGTCGACGGCATCTATGATCTGATCACGCAATACGATATGGCGGACCGCGTCATCGTCGCCAGCTACTGGCCCGACGTTACGGACTATATCGACAACCATTACCGCGGCAAGATCCAGCGGTCCGCGAACCCCTTCGAGATCGTGGATTTCTACGGCTGCTATACAAGGAACGACGATCTGAGCAGCGAGGACTTTAAGTATATGGCGCTGCAGCTGCCTTATTACCACAAGGACGGCAGACTTCTCGTCAGCAATCTCGGCAAGGCCAGCTTCATCGACTACGCGCATAAATACGGGCTTTCGGTGCAGTACTGGACGATCGACCGGATCGATGACGCGCAGTATCTTACCTCCGTGGGCGCGGATCTGCTGATGACCAACTACCCCGAACGGCTCCGTGAGGCGCTGTACCCGGACGCGGAAGGATAACAGACCGATAAAAATGCAGCCGAAAAATCGGCTGCATTTTTATATAAAAAACACCGAGGATATCATTATGCTGAAAAACATTTATCCCGCGCCGCCGATCCTGCCGCCCGCGGAGCATCCGCGGCTGATGCTGCGAAGAAAAGACTTTTCCCGCATCCGGGAGAATATGACGAAAGGATCGTCAGACACAGCCGCGCGGATCTTCGACGAGCTCTGCTCGACGGAGATCAAAGGCGAGGGCGCGGACCCCGCGTTCGGGACCTATCATCTCAAGGAGTATCTCGCGGTCGAGGCAAAGGCGCTGAAGGCGCTGCTGGACGATGACGAAAACCGCGGCAGAGAGGTGATCAGCGACCTTCTGCGCCTTGTGCGCACCGCGAAATACCGCAGCACCATCATGACAGCGCGGTTCAGCGGGCATCTGATCTTTATCGCCTCCGAGGTATACGACTGGTGCTACCCCTGGCTTTCGGACGCGGAACGCAGGGAGATCATCTCCGCGTGCGAAAAACTCGCGAAAAAATATTTTGAAATGAGCTATCCGCCCGTCAGACAGTCGGCGATCAGCGGCCACGGCACGGAAGCGCAGCTTCTGCGCGACCTGCTTTCCTTCGGCATCGCCGTGTATGACGAACGCCCCGATATTTACGATCTCTGCGCGGGCCGGCTGTTCTCGGAGTATATCCCCGTCTTTGAAAAGGTGTTCGCGGGCGGATTTCACCCGCAGGGCCCCTCCTACGGCTCGTACCGCCATACGGGAACGATGTGGTTCGGGTTGCTGATCCTCGCGATGAGCGGCGAAAAGGTCCTGCCCGCCTGCGTGGAAACACTTGCCGACAGTTTTCTTTATCTGACCCGTTCCGACGGCGAGATGCTGCGGCTGGGCGACGACTGCAACGAGGGAAAAGCGCTGTATTCACAAAAAAATCCATTCGCCGTGCCCTTGTTTCTTTCCGCGGCGTATACGGGGAACGGTCTGTATTATCACGAAGCGCCCAGGCAGATGCACCCGTCTTATCTGCTGCCCTCCCGCCACGGCGTCGATTATTACGAAGAGGGCAGCTACGGCGAGGGGCTGATGTCGCCCTGCGTTTATCTGATCTGGGACGGTCTTACGCCTCCTGAAGACACGCCTCCCCTGCCGGCGGCGCGGTATTTCGGTTTTCCCGTCGGCTGCACCGTTTACAACGACGGCGAGCGGCTCGTCCTGATGAAGATCGGCGAGCTCTGGGGCGCGAACCACGACCATCTTGACACCGGCTGTTTCCAGATTTACGACGGCGAGATCCTCGCTTCGGATTCGGGCGTCTACGACGCTTACCATACGCCCCACAGAATGAAGTATTATATCCACACGGTCGCCCACAACTGCCTGCTGGTCGACGGCAGGGGAACGCGCTTCCCCTATGATTTGGAAGAGCCGAAAAATCCCGATCACTGGTTCTCGGAATACGGGATGGCGCTTGTGACGTATCACGGCGAAAAAGACGGCGTATACGAGATCGAAGGGGATCTGACCGAGGCCTACGTCGAAACGTGCGAGCTCGTCACGCGCAGGATGCGCTGGGAACCGGCCCGCGGCGAACGGGGCGTTTTCACCGTGAAGGACGTCGTGATCCCGAAGCGCGAGGCGAACGTCACGTTTCTTCTGCACTGTCAACGGGAGCCGGAGATCCGCGGCAATGAGATCGTTATCCCCGGCAAAAACCGAAAGCTTGTCTGCCGCGTCGTATCCCCGGCGGAGGTCCGCGTCGTTCCCGTCACGGGCGAGGGCAGACAGTTTGTGAAAGACGGCGTAAACTACGAGCCGAAGACGCGCCTTCCGGAAGAAGGGATCGGCCGGGTCGAGATCACCGCAAGAGGCAAACGGGTCGAATTCCTTGTGCAGATTGAAATCCGCAAAGCCTGAATATTATCTCTCCGATACGGATTCATGCGGGATTCTATTTGACAAAGTTATTCAAAAAGAGTATAATTATACAAAAATCAGAGGTGACCGCATATGGAAAAACGCTCCCTTGCCTATGATTTGGCGCTGAAATTCGCCGAATGCAAGCTTCAGGAAGTTCTTCTGGGACCGCCGAAGCCGGAATATGAGGGCATGGATCATCAGATGATATTATACCTGTTTTTTGAGGAAGCATATGTGCGGTACATGAATATGGATGAGAAATACTTCGACTTCTCCGACGTCGAGAAAAACGATTGATTCCGGCGGTTAATTCAAACGAAATACACACGACAATGTTCGGGAACGCTTTTGTGCAATGATCGCACAAGAGCGTTTTTTAAGGGCAATACCGCACAATTCGGGCGTGCGGATTGCGCAGTAGATTTTTTCGTCAGATTGTACAGATTTTTCGCAGGCAACCTGACGATTGTCAAGAAAAAGCTGTGCAGGATGACGGAACAAAGATCAAGCAAGACGCGCATTCGCATTTGTGCGGTGTTGCCTTAAGATTTCAGTCGCGCAGCGTCGAATTATATCACCGCCTCCGGTTGATTTTTCTCCGTATTTCTGGTATGATAGTATCCGTAAAAACATTCGGCGACAGAAAAAACGACAAAAAGGAGAAATGACCATGCTCACAAAGATATTCGCCGCAATTCTCTCATTGTTCTGCGTTCTTTTCCCGCATCTGTTCGCTCTGGACATCGCGAACAGGGCCGTATTGGATCCTGCGCCCGATGAAATCCCGGGCACGGACCGCATCCACTTTATGCGAACCGGCTCGTCCGACGCGATCCTGCTGGAAAGCGACGGGCATTTCGCCATGGTCGACGCGGGCGAGGATACAGACAATCCGCGCGGCTTCGACGGGCTGAACCTCCCGGGCTACGAACAGGATGTGCTCGCCTATCTGAAGGCGCACGCCGCGGATGAAAACGGCAAGGTCTATCTTGATTTCGTTCTCGGCACGCACGCGCATTCGGACCATATCGGCGGGTTCGATACGATCCTCCTCGATCCCGACGTAACGGTCGGGCGCGCCTACCTTAAACAGTATGACAGCAGCAAGATCAACGAATACGAGATCGAGCAGTGGGACAATCAGGAGGTCTACGACCAGATGGTCGATGCGCTGAACGAACGCGGCGTGCCCGTGATCTCCGAGCCCGACGGCACGCCGTTTGAATTAGGCAATTTCACCGTGACGCTGTTCAATACCGACGACCCGGAAAATCCGGAACGTGTCGGCGAAAACGATCAGTCCCTCGGCGTGCTTCTCGAAAAAAACGGCACTCGCATCTTTCTTGCCGGGGATATGGACGACAATACCGGAGACGAGACGCGCCTTGCGCCCGAGATCGGCAAGGTCGATCTGTTCAAGGTAGGGCACCACAGCTATTCCGGCTCGACGACGCAAAGCTTTGTCGAAACGCTGCGGCCGGACGCGTGCGTGATCACCAACAGCAAAAAGAACGCCGACCTCAATACGGTCGCGCGGATCGTTCACATCTGCCGGCATAAAAACGTGTATATCACCGGCAACGAAAACGGCGTGCTTGCCGTGATCGGCGACAACGGGGATATCTCTTATTACGGCGGGACCTTTGACGATATCAACACATCGGAATAAAAGAAAACCTGATCTGCATACGCCCGACCTTGACGCAAGGCCGGGCGTATGCAGATCAGGCATGCGTCGAAGAATTGACGCCTGAAAAACAGAGATAACAGAGGTAAAAAAATGAGACCTTCTCTGATCCCCATGCCCCGCGAGATCGAATATACGGGCGGGAAGTCGATCCTGCGGGCTGATGCTCCGGTAACGGTCACGTACGCGCCGGAGCTGCCCGAGGAAGCGTATGAGCTGAAGATCGAGGACGGAAAAGTCACCGTCTCCGCGTCGTCGGAGGCGGGGGAGTTCTATGCCCGCAGGACGCTTGAGCAGATCATAAGGACCTGCGGGGAAGAGTGCGATGATCTCGTCATCCGCGACGCGCCGGTGCTTTCGTACCGCGGCTTTCTTGTCGACAGCTGCCGGCATTTTTACGGCGCGGAAGAACTCAAGCGCCTGATCGACACGGCGGCGCGCTTTAAACTGAATAAATTCCACTGGCACCTGACCGACGATCAGGGCTGGCGGATCGAGATAAAACGATATCCGCTGCTGACGGAAGTCGGCTCTGTCAGAGCGGGTTCCCGCTTCGGCGGCGTGGACGAGGGCGGACCTTACGGCGGCTTTTTCACGCAGGAGCAGATAAAAGAGATCGTCGCCTACTGCGCCGCGCGGCAGATCGAGGTCGTACCCGAGATCGAGATGCCCGGGCACTTCACCGCCGCGCTCTCGGCGTATCCGTTCCTCGGCTGCACCGGGAAACAGATAGAGCCGATGCAGCGCGAGGGCGTGTTCCCCAACGTGCTCTGCGTCGGGAACGAGGACGCGGTCGCCTTTGTCAAAAACGTGCTCGACGAGGTCTGCGGGCTGTTACCCGGCAAATATATCCACATCGGCGGCGACGAAGCCCCGCGCACCCGCTGGTGCCGCTGCGAAAAATGCGCCGCACGGATGCGGCGGCAGGGCATCAGGAATTACGACGCGCTGCAGGGCAGCTTCATCAAAGAGATCTCGGCGTTCCTGAAAGAGCGCGGAAAGACCGCGATCACCTGGAACGAGAGCCTGAAGGGCGGCGTCCTCTCGCCGGACGACGTGCTCGTGCAGCGGTGGATGGACCGCAAAAAGCTCTGCCCGGCGTTCACACGCGCCGGCGGAAAGCTGATCGAGGCGGATTTTTACCACTATTATTTCGATTACCCCTACGGCATGACGCCGCTGAAAAAAGCGTTTGACTACGACCCGTACTCGAAAAGCGGCGCGGACGGCGTTTTCGGCGTGGAGGGCGCCCTCTGGACCGAGTTTGTCCGCACCTTTGACGACCTGTGCGAGAAGCTGTTCCCGCGGCTGCTCGCGGTCGCGGAGCGCGGATGGAGCGGCTTCCCGACCCGCGACTATTACGATTTCCGCGCCGCGGCGATCGTGCTTCTCCCTCTGCTGAAAGAAAACGGCATCCCGACGCTGTCGCCGTTCCGCTGGGATCCCCGCTCCCGCCGCCGCGAGATCGCCGACTTCTTCAAAGGGTCTCTGTCCCCGGGATCGATACGGGAGATGATGGAGAGCAGGAAATAGACGGGGGATTTTCAAAGCATATTATTTGCATAATACATCGTAATGTTTATTTAGGAGCTATTGTATGGATACTGCATTATTCAACGGAAAACTCATTTCAGCTTATGATATCTCTCTCGATTATAATATTGAAAAACAAGTTAGGCTTGCAAGCAATACCGAGGCATTGACGTGTCCGGATCCCGAATGTAAGAATCGAGTATTGAAGTATTGTCATGGTGAAATCAAGGAAGCGTATTTCTGCCACAAGACAGTCGATCATTGCGATTATTCCGATTTCGATAAAGATAATTCGCAGACGCTTCGAATGATAAAATGGAAATTATATCAAATATTGACGGATCAAGGATTCAGTATTAAGATGGATGTAAAAGTATTTGATCACCATTACACCCATTTGTTATGTACACTTGCGTCCGGAGATTCCATCGCTGTTGAGTTGTGCACGCAAAATACTACAGCAAGAATGACAGAATTATGGTCAAAACAATATAAAGAACATTCTGTTAATGTGTGCTGGCTGACCGTCAGCGAAATAACGTTACCAAAGGAAGAATGGGAAACATTTTTTATAAAGAGATTGCAATTGAATGAATCCTCGCATAGATGGTCGATAAATATAGATAGTAAATCTTATACAGTACAACAATATATCATCGATCCGAATCATTATCTTTTTGACGGAGAAGAGCAGGTTTCGGTTAATTATCCGAAAATTTATGAGGAAAAAGATTCAATAAACAGGCTGACGATTGAAAATGGAGAAATAACTCTTCCGAACTTTTATAATCGTTATCAGGAATGGTTGAGAAAGAAAAAGCGACAATTCAACAAAAGATTAGTTGAGTTGGAAAAATTAAAAGAAAAAACAAAAGAAAAAGAACGAATCGCTGAAGAAAAACGAAAAGAGAAGGAGAGAATCGCGGAAGAAACAAGAAAACGCTTTGCAATATCACCTGCTCATGTAACATCATCTTTGATTGGAGAAAAAATAAAAAACACAAGACTGGTTAGGTGTGAACAGTGCAACCGGGAAAAACCCTGCTCGGAGTTTGCTACATATCAAGGAAATATCGGTACATGTAGCGAATGCAACAGAAATAATGAAAGGAATAAAAAATAAAAGAAATCTGTTCTGATTAGATAATGTAATCAGTTATCAAAATAGACTTTTACCGTCAATGAGGAATTATACTTGCGTTTTTCTTCTTAATACGATATAATAAAAAAGTAAAGGGCTGTCACCCAGATTATTAAATAAAGGAGCTGTATTTATGAAATTCTTCTTCCTGCGCATGATCGCCATGATCGTTGCGGTCTCCTGCCTGCTTCTCTTCGCCGGGGGCGTCGCGCCCCACGAAGAGTATGACGTGGCGGATCCCGAAACGTGTGTGATGAACCTCACGGTCTTCTCCGACGTACACGTCGAGGGCAACAATTATCCCCGCTATAAGGTGTTCGCGAACAGCATGCGAGACGCGATGCAGCAAAAGAGCGGCAGCGACGCGTTCCTGTTCCTCGGCGACAGCACCATGAACGGGCAGAACATCGAGAATCTAATGTTCCACGGCACGCTCGCCCGTCTTCTCAAAAATCAGAGGGTGATCACCATCCCGGGCAACCACGATTTCGGCAACGGCGGGGGCGATTTCGAAAAGATCCAGCAGCGCTGGTACGATTACACCGAAGCGTTCTTCGGCAGAAAGCAGACGACGCCGTATTTCTGCGAGATCGTCAACGGCTTCTATTTCATCGTGCTTGCCAGCGAGCAGCAGAACATCGATTCGATGCATATGTCCGACGAGCAGTTCGAGTGGTTTGAGAAGATGCTGGACGAAGCCGCGCAGAGCGGTCTGCCGACCTTCGTTCTTGCGCATTATCACCCGAGAATGGTCAATAAGATCAATCCGGATTCGGAGTACGATCTTTGCCGGATCCTGGCTGATTACAACCGCGAGCACGACGTGTTCTTCCTCTGCGGGCATCTGCATATGTCGCCCGGACCGACCTCCTTCCACTCCTGGAGCGGCTTCCCGGAGGCGTATCTGCCGAGTCTGACCCTGCTCTCGCCCGAGGGTGAGATCAATGAGGAATCCGGCTTCGGCGAGATCGTTGAGATCTATCCCGACCGCGTCGTCTTCCGTATCCGCAACTTCTACACCGGCGAATGGGCGCTTTTGAACGATGCGCCGCATGAAGTGACCTGGTATCTGAAGAATCCCATCCCCGCAGCGTAAGATTTGCATTAAATATCAGCGTCCCGGACGACCGTCCGGGACGCTTTTTACGGGTATACCTTATAAAAACGGATTACGCAAAACGCGGTCCTCGCAGCTGCTGCGTCGGACCGCGTTTTGTCTGTTTCAATGCTTCAGCGCCTCCAGCGCCGCCTTTTTAAAGGCGGTGTATTTTTTTTCGGGGATCGGCAGCGCCGTACCGTCGGTGAGCGTCAATTCAAATCTGCGGATATTCCGCAGGTAATGCGGGTTGATAAGATAACTCTGATGGCAGCGCAGGAACAGCCGCCCGTACCGCTTTTCGATCCGGGCGACCGAACACATGACTGCCGTCTCGCCGCCCGCCGTGTGCAGCACGCTGTGCTTGCCGTTCGCCGCCGCCTCGATCCAATAGATCGAATCGGTGAGAAAGAAATAATCCGAGCGGTCCGTCCCGTGAAAATGGATGCGCTCGCCCCGCTGCGGCAGCGCGCCCGCGCCGGCGTAGACCTGACTGAAATTCGTCGGGTAGATGAAGTCGTCCTCGTGCTTGCCGTGGGGATTGGAGATATGACAGACCAGAATACGCGGGACCCTATGCGTTTCGCCGTTTTCGTCCGTCTCCTTCCGCTCGCACCAGCACATCAGCAGACGCTGATACACCGAGATGTCGTGCCCGTCCGGATAATGCGTCACCACCGAATAGGTCAGCATGACGTTGCAGGACGACGGATGCGCCGAGATGTGTACCGCCTTGAGGTTTCCCATCGTGAACCGCAGCGGGTGGTCCTCCGCCTGCCATGCTTTGATCATCGTCTCTCTGCCCCGCAGGAACTGCCCCTCCGCGGGTCCGTACCAGAGCGCGTCGTCGTCCATACTCTGCAGAAAAGGCATATAATCATTCTCGTAATACCGGATGATCAGCTCCGCCGAACGGTCCGCGATCTCCTGCTGATTCATATCTTTCACATCCTTTTGCGGATATTATACACCTCGCCGACCGAAAAAACAAGTCGTATTTTCCGTTAAACGAGTCATATCCGAAAATCTGTTGCATCCTTCCGTCGGTTGTGTATAATGGAGCGCGTAGGGAACAACCACCGCTTTCTACGAAGCGTAATTCAAAAACAGAAAGGAACTCCCCGAAATGAGAAAGAAGATCAAAATCGCCTCCGTTCTCCTCGCCGCGCTCCTGCTCTGCGCGCTGCTCCCCACGTTCGCTTCCGCGACGATGCCCGGTCTGCCGGGCCACGGCGCTTCCACGACGGCGGACCCCATTTTTGAAGACGATTGCGGACACAACGGTCTTATTGCGGATGGCGAAGGTCTCATCGACGACATGTTCGATCCCCGCCCCTTTATCATCATGGAAGATGAAGAAAACGAAAACGGGCAGCCGACCTACCCCATCGACCGGGTGGAGGGCGCGATCCTCGACCTCGCCGACGGCGATATCGTCCTTTATCCCGACGGGTACAGACAGCCCGGCTTCGACGCTCCTCTGCAGAGCTATTCCGGCAATTACATCATCAAGGGCGCGCGCAGAAGCGACACGCCCCTGCGCATCGTCAATATGAGCGGCGAAAGCGCTGCGTTCGACCTCTATTTCGACAGCGCGGAGATCCGCGCCGCCGACTGGTGCGCCGCCGCGAGCATCATATGCAGCGCCGATACGACGGTCAACATCGTCAACGTCGGCACGGGCATCGTGCAGGGCTACAACCACCCCGCTTTCGTCGGCAGCCCCGAGAACGGCGCGCACATCACCGTCAATATTTTCAACACGCATTATTCGAGTCTCACGCTCAACCACCAGTATCTTTACAACCGGACCGTGGTGTATGCGGGCAATACAAACGGCGAATTCCTGCACAACGACGCGATCGAAATGTTCGTCAACGGCTCTGCGCCCCGCAACAACAAACGACTGGTGCTGACGGACGGTTACGACGTGCCGGAGCCCGAGAGCGCATCGGAACAGCCTGACGCGGACGGCGGCCACGATCCCTGCGAATGGTGCGGCGGCGCGCACAGCGGTCCGTTCAGCAAGCTCTTTGACCTCTTCCATTCGATCGTCGCTTTTTTCACACTTCTGTTCGGTCAGATATAAAAGATCAGGACGATCGCGGCAGCTTTTAGCTGCCGCTCAGACTGTCGATATAGCGGCAAAACCATTTGCAGCGACATAGTTCAACAGAAAAATCGACCGGATCATTCAAATCAAAAAAAACGGAGTAAAAGCAGAAACAGCTGCAAACTATCCGTGTTTTCAGCCGCTCGCGGTACCTTTGTACAGCTTCGGCCTGAAAACGCGGATTTTTGCTCGCTCTCTCGGCAGTCTGTCTATGCCGTCTGTTTTTGCGATATGATATTTTCCCGAACGGTTGCATAATGCCGACGGTTCGGATATAATGGGCTCAGAATGTTTCCGATTCGGAGACAAAAACCACGCCTGCAGGAGGATCGGTATGGAACCGGAACTGAAAGTCATCGGCTTTTTTGAAAGCGGACAGCGGGAGCACTGGCTCGAAGAGATCGGAAGAAGCGATTGGAGCGCCGGCGCTTTTCTTTGCAGATTGCTGCGCGACGGGACCTTTTTCGAGACCGTCGGCGAGCGCTCGGAGGTGCTGCTGCTGACCGACGGCGACGAGCTTGTCTCCTACTGCACCTTCGCCGAGAAGGACGATATCCAACCGACAGAGCTCACGCCCTGGATCGGCTTCGTTTATACGTTCCCCGCGCACCGGGGCCGTCGCCGCGCGGGGCTTCTGATCGACGAGGTCGAACGCCGGGCGAAGCGCGAGAATATCCCCGCGGTGTACCTCTCGACGAATCACGTCGGGCTGTATGAAAAATACGGGTTCCGGTACGAAACGATGATGACGGATTTTGAGGGCAACCCCTCGCGGATCTATGTAAAACAGTTCTGCAATACAGAGCAGGGAGAACGATGAAAAACGATCGCGGTCTTCATTCTTATGTCGCAGACCGGGGCGGCGTGCCGACGCTGTTCGTCAACGGCGAACCGCTGCCCGCGGCTGCGTATATGACCTATCTCGAACAGAATAACGACTACGCGGCGTTCGCCGACGCAGGGTATCGGCTGTTCTCCGTGCCCGTTCTCTGCGCGGGCAGATGGATCAACAGCTCGGTCGACGTAAAGCCGTTCAACAGGGGGATCTTCGACAGGAAGGGAGAGCCTGATTTTTCCCCGCTCGACGCCTCCGTCGGCAGGATCCTCTCCGCCTGCCCCGACGCGTATATTTTTCCGCGGGTCAATCTTTCCGCGCCCCTCTGGTGGATCGAAGAAAATCCCGACTGCGCGGACGGCACGGGCAGGCGGGAAGCGCTGTATTCCGAAAGATACCGCGAGGCGGCCGCGGGGATGCTGCGCGAAGTGATCGCCCACGTCGCCGGGAGCGGCTACGCGCAGCACATCGTCGGGTATCAGCTCGCCGGGGGCAATACCGAGGAATGGTTTTACTTCGACCTGAACGGGGGGCTGTGCGAAAACGCGGAGCCCGCCTTTCGGGATTTTTTCAAAAAGCGCCGTCCCGGGCGGGAATATCCGGGACTGCCGGATCCGTCGGTCCTGCGTCGGCTGGGGCCGTATCACGAAGACGAAAATCTCGCGCTGTATCTTGAATTCGCAAACGCCGCCGTCGCCGAAACGATCCTGTATCTCTGCGCCGCAGCGAAGGAGGCGACCGGAAGAAAGCTCGCCGTCGGCATATTTTACGGCTACGCGCTCGAGGTCGCGTCTCCCCTGTGGGGGACCCACGCGCTGAAAACGCTGCTCGACAGCGACGCCGTTGATTTTATCAGTTCCCCGAATTCCTATATCGGCGCAAGGAACGACGGTTTCGACTGGACGGAGATGTACCCCGCTTCTTCGGTACGCCTGCACGGCAAGGTCTGTATGCAGGAATGCGACGTGCGCACGCATCTGACGAAGCTGCTCTCGGAATCCGCGGCGGAATACCGCGGCGACACGCATTATACCGCCCCGGTCTGGCGCGCGCCGGGCAGCCCGGAGCGATCCGTCGCGATGCTGCGCAAGACCTTCGCCCGTCAGCTGATCGCGGGCAACGGCTTCTGGTGGTTCGACATGTGGGGCGGCTGGTACCGCGACGCGCGGCTCCTTACCGAAATAAAACAGATGCGAAAAATCTATATCGACTCCCTGACAAAGAAAAACCGGCGGAGCAAAGCGCAGATCGCCGTCTTTTCGGACGAGAGCGCGTTCCGGTATATGACGGAATGCGGCAGGCGCAATATCACGCACGAGCAGCGCGCGCAGCTCGGTTTCGCAGGCGCGCCGTACGATATGTACGACGTCTGCGACTTCGAGGCGGTATATCAGAGATATCGGGGCGTCGTCTTCCTGACCGACGCGCCGACAGGAGCTCTGCGCCGCGCCCTCGCGCTCTGCGATCGGGAAAAGATCGCGTATATTTCACCCGGACGGCGCGGGACGTGCTTCTGCGCTAAGGAACTGCGCGCGTTCTTCCGGGAATGCGGCGCGCATATCTACTGCGAAACGGACGATCTGTTTTACGTCGGCGAAAACTATTTCGCCATTCACGCGACAAAGGCGGGCGTGAAAACGATATATCTGAACGGCGCCTGTTCCTACCGCGAACTGCTGAGCGAAAACGGTCTTTGCGGAACGGGCGATACGGTACGCATCCAGATGCGGGCGAACGAAACAAGGCTGTTTGAACTCAGCGGATAATTCAAAGCGGTACCCGGCTCACGTCGGCGCGCAAGGTTCATCCGCCGCGGCAGGATCGTATTGCTTTGAAATAAGTTTTCTTATATAATATATTGAACAATGTTTTTATTCGGGAGGATATGTCATCATGCTCCGAAAAACACAAAATGAAACGTTTGATCTTTCAGCGGACGGAATCGACGCTTTTTCCCTGTGGCTGAACGATCTGCTTGAAGGTACAAAGATCGACTACCGGGACCGGCTGCGCTCCTGCCTGATGTTCGAAGAGCTGCTGCTGCGAATGAGCGAGCGCCTCGGCGACGCAGCCGAAGTTTCGGCGGCGGTCGACGTGATCTTCAGCTCAGTGCGTATCCGCATTGAGATCCCGGGGGACGCGTTCAACCCGCTGAGCGCGACCGCGGAAGAGCTCGGCGACTGGAACAGCTCTCTGATCACCGCGATCGGACTGAATACGATATATACCTACGCCCCCGGCAAAAACATACTGCGGCTCACGCTGAGAAACAGCAATATGAACGTCGTGCTGAAGATGGCGATCGCGATCGCGGCGGGCTGCACCGTCGGCGCTCTGGGCATATTGCTTTTGCCCCGGTCGGGCCTGCAGACCATGACGGACTCCGTGCTGCTGCCGACCTTTGATATCTGGAGCGAGCTGCTGAACACCGTCTCGGGCCCGATCATATTCTTTATGGCGATCACGACGATGCTGAATACAAAGGGCATCTCGCGGCAGGGCGGCAGCAGCTTCCGCACGATCGGCAGATATTTACTGTTCAGTTTTCTGATCGTCGCGGGCGCGCTGATTCTGGCAAAAATAAGCTTTTCATTCGGCCAGAATACGCTGGAAACATCGCAGGATCCCTTTTCCCTGGGGATGCAGTTCATTTTGGAAATGGTCCCGAAGGATCTTCTGTCGCCGGTGATGGATTCCAACACGCCGCAGCTTCTGCTGATGGCCGTTGTACTCGGCGCTGCGCTGATCGCGCTCGGAGACCGCGTAAAACCGCTCAAAAACGGTATACGGCAGGTGAACATGATCGGCCTGACGCTTGCGAAATGGATGAGCCTGCTGGTGCCCTTTGTTCTGGGTCTGTTCCTCTGCATCGAGATCTGGAGCAATCAGACGCTCCTTCTGTTCGGCATGTGGAAGCCGCTCGCACTGTCTCTCGGCGTTTCCGTCGTCGTGCTGGTTGTCGATATTCTCTGGTTCTCCGTCTCAATGAAGGTGCTGCTGCGCACGGCGGTCAGAAAACTTGCGGCGCTGTTTCTGCAGACGCTGCGCTCCGGCTCCGTCGATAACGACGTATTCGACGCGGCGGAAAAATCCTGCGTCCGGGATCTCGGGATCGACCGTAATTATACAAAGATCTGTCTGCCGCAGGGGATCGTGCTGTATGTGCCGATCAGCGCCATCGGCATTCTGATGTTCACGGTCTACGCCCTGCAGGTATATAACATCGACGCCGACGTTTTCTGGCAGATCGCCCTTGTGTTTTTCGCCGTGCTTCTGTTCGTGATGACGCCACCGGTTCCCGGCGCGAATCTGTTGTCTTACGCCGTTCTGTTCTCTTGGCTCGGACTGCCTGAGACGGTGATCATCGACGCGATGGTTTTTGAGATCGTGTTCGGTATTTTTTCCTCTGCGGCGAATCTGACGATGCTTCAGATCGAAACCGTATTTCAGGCAAAACGCCTCGGCATGCTGAATTTTCAGACGCTGCGCGAGGCAAAAAAATAATTTTCGCGTTTTTTCGTTTTTTTCCGTTTTTTTGTAACGAAACGCCGTTTCGATCGTTTTATGAGTGAAGGAACACGAAAGAAAAGGAGGTTCGGGGCGTGGAAAACGATCTGCTCGCGCGCGTATACCGGCAGTACAGCCGGGAGATACGGCTGTATCTTTACGTGCTGTCGAAAAACGAAACGCTCGCCGAGGACCTCACGCAGGAGACCTTTCTCAAGGCGCTTCTTTCGCTCCCCGCGGAGCATCCGAACGTCCGGGCGTGGCTGTATACGGTGGCGCGCAACCTGTATTACGACAGCCGCAAAAAGGACCGGCGGATCGTAAACGACGAAATCCCCGACAGGGAAGACGACGTTCATCCGGGACCTGAGGATACGATTCTCGCAAGCGAGAGGGATCGGGCGCTGATGCGCGCGGTAACGGAGCTTGAGGAGCGCAAACGCGAGATCGTGCAGCTCCATTACTTTTCGGGCGTGCCTCTGAAGGACGCCGCGGCGCTCACCGGCCTGACGCCGGAAAACGCGCGGGTGCTGCTGTTCCGGGCAAAAAAAGAACTCAGGATCAAAATGGAGGCGTTGGGATATGACATACCGTGAAAAACTCGATCTTTACGCGCAGGGCGCGCTGGACAAAGAAGAAACCGAAAAAGTGGAAGAAACGTTGGAAAAGCACGCGGCGATCCGGGAATTCCTTTCGGATGAGCCCGCCGCTCCGGCACTGGAGACGCTGCGGGAGGAACCGACGGACGCTGAGACACAGGCGGACGCCGCCGCGTTCTCAAAGCAGGTCAACAAATATATCCGCCGGGCGTTCCTGAAAGCGGGCGCCGTGGTGCTGGCGGTCGTTCTGCTCGTGGTGTTCCTTCTGCCGCAGGCGGCGGATGTGCTGTTCTACGATCCCGGCAAAACCGTTCCGGGCACGGAGATCAACCGTATGACGTTGGATCTGCGCGTTTACAGTGAGCTGTTCCTGCCGCACGCGGGACCGTATACCGAAGTCTACGCCGACTCCCGCGGTTGGGGCGAGTACGAGATCAACGCGCCGCAGACGATCACCTATAACAAAGAGCCAGCAAAGAGCCTCGTCGGCAAGATCAGCCGCGGCAAGCTAAACTGGTACACGCCGGATTACGTCCGGCTCTCCCCGATCAACTTGCTCAAGCACGCCCTCGCCGGCGTGGACGCCGGATACGTGTTCGAGGGCGACGGCAGCGATATGGCGGAGGTGAAGACGGCGCTCGGAGAGCTGCCCGCGAGCAGCGGAACTTCCGCCTTCGTCACGCTCGATACGGTCATGACCTTTGCGGAATTCGCGGACTGGGCGAAGAAGAACGACGCGTGGCCTTACTGGTGCGCAGTCTGCCTGAAAACGAACGGCGTCGACCAAGCGACACACCGCGTAAACCGCCTGTTCGGCGTGTATTACGGCGCGCCCTTTATCCCCGGGGACGATCAGATCGGCGACACCGGGAAACTCTATGCGCCGTCGGACTTCGACGATATGACGCGCGTCGCGGACGGGATGGCGGAGCACGCGGCGGCGCTGCTCGACTACGCCGAGAACAACCGCGCGTTTATCAAAATGATGGGCGACTCCGCCGAGAAGGGCGAATTCGCGGCGATGGCGGACAATATCCGCGAGAACGGGCTGTTCGTGTACGGCTTCTTTGCCCGCACGACGGCGGAGGATTTTGTGGCTCTCTCCGAAAACGAACACGTTGCGTATATTGAGCTGGTGTAAATTCTGATTTATCGGGGCGTTCACGCCCCGATAAATCAGAATTTGGGCATTGGTCAATAGGCAATAGGCATTAGACCTGTAAAATGTACGATTTGCGTTTTGTTATACTCAAATCGCCAAATTGACAGCATTGTATATTTTACGCAAGGTTACCGATAGAATTGTTTGTGTAAATCCAACCGGTCTATTGCCTAATGCATAATGCCTGTAAATTCTGATTTAACGGTTTCACCGTTAAATCAGAATTTACCGCAACAGCGCCCTGCCGGAAGGCAGGGCGCTGTTGCGGTAATGAAAAATTTCAGCTTTTCGGCACGGTCCTGAACAGCGTTCTGATCACGTGCAGGAAGGTGTGGATCAGCCCGAGCAGACGGTCGATGAAATTGCCGTCGTGCGTCTCGCCGCAATACGGGCAGCCGTGCTCGTAAACAGTCGGTTCGTCGGGATCGCCGGTGGGCGCGATGGTTTCACCCGCCGTGACGAGCTTGCCGCAGGCAAGGCAGTATTCGTCGCCCGTGTAACCGCTCTCGTCCGCGGTCGCGTCGCGGTGGCCGAGCAGGCGGATCTCGCCGACGTGGTTATTCGGGTCGACGTCGCCGGTCTCGATTCGCTGCGTCTCGCCGCAGGAGCACTTGCGGACTTCATATGCCTTCGCGATGCAGGTCGCTTCGTGCGATTCGATCACGGTATCGAAGGAATGCGTGTGCGGGATCTCGGTCTTCGGGATGACCGTACCGGTCGTGAGGACCGCGCCGCAGGCGGTGCAGATCACGTCGCCGGTGTAGCCGAACTCACTCTCGGTCGCCTCGCGCGCGCCGACGGTGATCGGCGTCACGGCGTGGTTGTCGGGGTCGAATTCGCCGCTCTCGACGATCTTCACAAGGCCGCAGGAGCAGACGTATTCGTCGAACGCCTTCGCGATACAGGTCGCGTCAACGTGGCGAACGAGCGTGTCGTAGGCGTGGACGTGGTCGCCGTCCTTCGGGATGACCTCGCCCTCGACGATCGTCGCGCCGCAGGCGGGACAGATCTGATCGCCGGTGTAGCCGTCCGCCTCCGCGGTCGCGGCGTGCGCGCCGACGGTGATCGCCGATTTCGCGTGGTTCGACGCATCGATCGCGGTCGGATTTCTCTGCTCGGTCATGCCGCATTCGCAGATATATTCGTCATAACCGCCGGAAACGCAGTTCGCCGCGACGGTGCGCACGAAGGTCGCAAAGTCATGCTCGTGCGCCGGGATCGCGGTGGGCTCAAACACCGCATAATAGGTCTCGTCCGCGACAGCGGGAGCGAGCGGGTCGCCGCTGCCGTCCTGCGCGGTGTTCCAACCGGTAAACGCGTAGGAATATTCGGCGTCCTGCGCCTTGACGGGCACAAAGCCCGCGTCCGGCGTTTCGCCGTAAGCTGCGGTCACCTCGGTGCTGCCGTCTTCGGTAACAAAGGTGATCGTATAGGTATTTTTCGCAAGGTCGCCGACGGAGATCTCCGTCTGACCCGTGACCGTGTGCGTGTAGGAGAACACAAGCCCTGTCTTGCCGGTCTTTTCAAGCACGGTATCGCCGACAGTCACGACGGGCTCGGCATCGGAATACGCCCCGTTCACGGTCACGGTGAAGTCAAGCACCGTGCCGTAATCGCGCATACCGGAAGCGATGCTGATCGTGCTGCCGACGCCGCCGTTGACGAACACGGGATACTGTCTTGTCGTTTCGCTGAACTGCGCGGTATAGGTCACATCCGCGGTCGCGGGAACGATCGCCGGATCCCAGCCGGTGAAGGTATAGGTATACTGCGCGGTCGCCTCTTTCGCGGGGACGCCGTTATAAACGGGCGTTTCGCCGTAGGCAACGGTCGTTTCGGTCTCGGTCCCGTTCACGCTGAAGGTGACGGCGTAAGTATTCTTCGTCAGGCTGCCGACGGATAAATAGGTGTTGCCCGTTACCTCGACGGTATAGCCGTAAACGCCGCCGTCGCCCTCGGGCGTTTCAAGCGCTTCGCCGTTTACGGTAACGACGGGCGTCGATTCGCTGTAGGCTTCGTTCACGGTCACGGTAAAGCTGAGCTCCGTGCCGTAATCGACCATGCCGGAGGCAATGCTGATCTCGCTGCCGACGCCGCCGCCGACAAATACGGGATACTGGTTTGTCGTTTCGGAGAACTGCGCGGTATAGGTCGTATCCTCAGTCGCGGGAGCGAGCGCGGGATCCCAGCCGGTGAAGGTATAGGTATACTGCGCGGTCGCGGCCTTTGCGGGAATGCCGTTATAAACGGGTGTTTTGCCGTAAGATACGGTCGTTTCGGTCTCGGTCCCGTCCACGCTGAAGGTGACCGTATAGGTATTCTTCGCAAGATCGGCAACGGAGATCGCGGTATTGCCGGTCACGGTCACGGTATACGCATAGACGCCGCCGTCGCCCGCGGGCGTCTCCAACGCCTCGCCGTTGACGCTCACGACGGGCTCGGAGTCGGAATACGCCTCGTCCACGGTCACGGTGAACGCAAGCTCCGTGCCGTAATCGACCATACCCGAAGCGGCGCTGATCTCGCTGCCGGCGCCGCCGGTCACGAACACGGGATACTGTTTTGTCGTCTCATCGAACTGCGCGGTGTAGGTCGCCTCGCCCGTAACGGCCGCGATCTCGGGATCCCAACCGATGAAGGTATAGGCATACTGCGCCGTATCCGCTTTCGCGGGGACGCCGTCATAGACGGGCGTCGCGCCGTAGGGGAAGGAAACGGTCGATTCCGTCCCGTCCACGATAAAAGTGATGTCGTAATTGTTGACCTCGGCGCCGAAATAAGGATAATAGGTCGCGTCGCCGGTCACCGCGGGCAGAGCGTCCGCCGCGTAATACGGCGCGTTGCTGCCGGGCTCGGCATTCGCGTCCGTCGTCCAGCCGAGGAAGGTATAGGTGTTCGCGTCGCCGCCCGCAAGCGTCGGAGTCTCGCCGTCATAGGCGGGGACTGCGCCGTAGAAATAATCCGCGCTCGTCTCGGTGCCGTCCACACTGAAGGTCACGGTAAACGCGTCGAGTTTGTAATAGAGATCCATTACCGCGCTGCCGTCGCCGTCGATGTTGACCGACGCGTCGCCCAGGTCGGGATCGAGCGAATAATGCGCGATATCCAGCGCGACGTCCGCGGCGTTCACCGCAGTATCGGTGGTGCCGGTGTGCAGCCGTTCGACCGCCGAAACGCCGTCATAACTGCCGGTCGGATCCATAATATAGTGGTTGACAAGGTAAGGCGTGTCGTCGTTCGCCGTCCACTGCGCATAGAGCTGCGAGGCCTGCAGCACGTCCCACGCTGCGGCGGAGGAGCCGTCCGCGGCGTAATACTGCTTGCCGCCGGTCGCGGCGTCGAAATAGCCGTTGAAGGTGTAGCCGTCGCGCTGCGGGGGCGTTACCGCGGGCATCGCCTGCGTATAGACCGCAGAGACCGCAGCAGTGCCCGCCGTGGTGGCGTCGGGCGCGTTCAGCGTCACGGCATAGGCGGAGGAACCGCCGCAGACCGAGCAGACGCCGTTCGTGACGGTCAGGCCGCTGCAGGCTTCCCTGACGCTCAGGCCGCATTCGGGGCAGATCTTCTGATGCGTGGCGTCGTTGTTGCAGCTGAACTGCGTGAAGCTGTGGGCCGCGTACTGCAGCGCGACGCCGGAGAGCGCGACGGACGCAGCCGAGGAGGCGGTCAGATCCAGCTTATAATACCGGTACGCTTCCGGCAGGAAATCAAAGGCATAGGCGCTCACCGCGCCTGCCGTGCCGGGCAGGGCGGCGCCCGAAACGGTATGGATCTGTGTCCAGCTGCTGCCGTCAGCGCTGCCGTAAAGCGTCCACGCGTCGGGCTCCTTCGCCGCGTCGCCCGCGCTTGTCAGGGTATAGCCGGCGGAGACCACGCTCTTGCCCATATCCCAGGTAAGGGCGGCGCCTTCCGCGGCGTTTTCATACCGCAGGGATGTATCGCCGAGGAAAGCATTCTGCGCTGCAAGATTCGTCGCGCTCGCATTGCCGGACACGGACGAGGGCGAAACGATATTGTATTTCAGCTCGGAGATCTGGAAGGTGCCCGCGTCGGAGGGCGCCGTCATCTCGAATTTATAATAGCGATACGCCTGCTTCACGTGAGAAATGCTGAAGTTATAGGGCGTGTAGTTCACGTTCTGCATTTTGGTATCGTTCACGACGCTCGCAACGACGGTCCAGCTCGAATTGTCGTTGCTGCCGAGAATGTTCCACGATTTCGGGTTTCTGCCCGGGTTGCTCGCGTTGTCGTTCGCGGTCGTGATCGTATAACTGTCGATCACCACGCGGCGGCCCATATCGCAGGTCACGTATTTATCGGTATTGCTGTTGCAGCACCATTTCGTGCCGGTGTTGCCGTCGAACACGTTCTGTGATTTTTCCGAGGAGGAAGACGTGGAATCCGCGCCCGCGACCCACACGCACTCGTTCGGGGAGAAGTTCATCGTGAACTCGGAAAGCTGGAAGATGCCGCCTTTGGTGGCGGTGATATACAGCTTATAATACCGGTACGCAGCGACCGTATCAAGTGAGAAATTATAACCGGTCTTGTTCGCCGCGCCCAGGACCGTGTCGTTCGTCACGGAATCGATCTCGTGCCAGTCTCCGCTGCCCGTGCTGTGATCCGGGCTGTTGGTGCCGTAAAGCTTCCAGTCGCGGGGATTTCTGGTGGAATAGTTCGCGGTATCGTTGCCGGTGTACATCGTGTAGGTCTTCGCGACGCGGCTTGAGCCCACGTCAAAGACGATGTAAAGGACACCGTCGATCAGACCGGTGCACCATTTGGTGTCCACGGTGCCGTCGATCAGCTTTTTTGCGCCCTCGCCGCCGTCCCAGTTGGTACCGCTGGCGTCCAGTATCGTGTAGTTCGCCGCGGAAGCCGTCAGCGGACTGAGCCCCACTGAAAAGACGGTAAACAGCATGATTACCGAAAGCAGGACCGCAAGGGGTTTTCTGAAACTTTTGCGCATAAATAATCCTCCTGAAAAAATGATGACCCGGGCGTTTGTTCCCGCGGCGGACGCCGCAAAACAAGAACAAATCACCGGATAATATTATAACGTTTTAATTTTATCATAAAATAATGCCGCGCGCAAGATTTTTTTGTTAATAATGTGTGAGATTTCCGTTGTTTTGCCTTGTGAATTGTGTTATATTATAATTATTCCATTGAAATTAAAAGGAGAAATCGTTATGAAACAGAGAACGCTCGATAAAAACCTCACCGTGCCCGCAATCGCGGCGGGCTGTATGCGGCTTGCGGACGCAAAGGAATCTCCGGATCGCGTGATCGGCACGGCTCTGGAGCTCGGCATGAACTTTTTTGACCACGCGGATATTTACGGCGGCGGCAGATGCGAGGAGATCTTCGGAGCGTATCTTGCCGATCATCCCTCGCTGCGCGGCGAGATCGTGCTGCAGACGAAATGCGGTATCCGCAGGGGCTGCTACGATTTTTCAAAAGAACACATCATTTCCGCCGCAGAGGGCTCGCTGCGGCGGCTGCGCACGGATTACGTCGACGTACTGCTGCTTCATCGCCCGGACACGCTGATGGAGCCGGAGGAGGTCGCGGAAGCGTTTGACGCGCTGGAACAGGCGGGCAAAGTCCGCATGTTCGGCGTATCGAACCACAACCCCATGCAGATCGAGCTGCTGAAAACCGCCGTGCGGCAGGAGATCGTCGCGGATCAGCTTCAGTTTTCGATCCCGGAATCGGGTCTCGTCACCTCGGGGCTGAACGTCAATATGAAAAACGACGAATCCGTGATGCACGACGGCAGCGCGCTCGAGTATCTGCGCATCAAGGGGATCATGATACAGACATGGTCGCCGTTTCAGGGCGGCTTCTTTAAAGGACCTTTTGTCGGCGACAGGGAAAAATACCCCGCACTGAACGAAAAGCTCGACGAACTGGGCGCAAAATACAGCGTTTCGCCGCTCGCGGTCGCCGCCGCGTGGATTCTGCGCCACCCGGCGGGAATGCAGCTCATCTCCGGCTCCGTTTCTCCCGACAGGATGCGGCAGATCGCCTCCGGCGCGGATATCGACCTCACCCGGGAGGACTGGTACGCCGTCTATCTTGCCGCGGGCTTCCGTCTGCCGTAACCGCAAAGGCCGCATTGAAATAACCGAGAAAATCCGTGTTTTCAGCCCCCGGATCGCGTTATTGCGACCTTGGGCCGAAAACACGGATTTTCGCCTTTTTCCCGGCGGATCAGTCTGTTTTTCTGACCGCTCCCGCAACGGCGAGAACGACGCCGTATAGCACGCCCGCCACGGGCCAGATGATCCAGCTTCTGTCCCAGCGCTGCGAGATAAAGCTCCACGCGAGATACGCCGCCGTAGCGACGCCCCAGTAAATTGTGGCTACGGAAGCGTTGCGCGCCTGATTCTTCTTGTTTTCTCTCGAGTAATCCCCCTCCTCGAGCAGCGCGTTATATCCGCCGCGCACGATCGCGGCGCGCACGATCAGCCACACACCGAGACCGACCATACACAGCAGCGCCGCGACGGCGAGGCCGTAACGAAAATCATCGGGACCGCCGTCGACGAAGTATTCCCATCGGATGCCCGGGATCTCCTTCGCCGCTTTGAAAACGTCTTCCGCCGTCCGGTCCCCGCCGGGCAGGAGCATGGCGACGAAGATCGGGACCGCCGACAAAACGCAAAGCGCCACGCCCGTCACGAGCTGCGCGACGAACGCGCCCTGTCCGCGTTCCCGCTTCTCGCGCACGAAGCCGCTCACGCCGTATTCGGTCTCGAAGGCTTCCTTATCCATATAATCGAACCGTCTGCCCGACAGACCGCAGACGACGAACAGCGCGACCGCGCCGCCGATCAGAAGGAACATGGGCAAAAGGCCGAGCGCCGCGGCCTGCTCTTCCGAGAGCTTGTAGAAACCGGTCCCCCACGACGTGAGCGCGAGCCAGCCGGTCTCACGGCCGACCTCGAGCAGGATCAGCAAAATCGGCGAGATGATGCACAGAAGCACGCCGAGCGAGATCCTGTCCGCGCATTGCTTGCGGTAACGCAGATAATCCTGCGCCTCGGCAAGGGAAACTTTCCTGAGGGTCTTCCCCGCGTCCTCCGGCAGCGGAGTCTCCGCCGCGGCGGGCGCCCCGAGTTCGTCTTTCAGTAAATAATCGGTGGAAACGCCGAACACTTCCGAGAGCTGCAGCACGCGGTTGAGATCGGGCACCGACTGCGCGCTCTCCCATTTCGACACCGCCTGACGGCTGACGTCGAGCTTTTCGGCAAGCTCCTCCTGCGACCAGCCGTTCTTTTTTCTGAGTTCCGTGATCTTATCCGCAAGTATCATTGTTTTTTCTCCTTTCGGTAATTCAGGGAACCGCGCGCCCGGTCCGCTTCGTTTTTCCGCGCGCCGTTCCCGATTTCACCGAAACAATAGCATTTTTTTCGGTTGCAGGCAAGAAACCCGACCTTGAATTTGCGCAACCGCGGGTTGCGTGTCTGTAAATTCTGATTTATCGCTTCGCGATAAATCAGAATTTACAGGCATTAGGCATTGGGCATTAGGCAATAGACTTGTCAATTTTACGCAGTGCGCCTCGGTTGTTACCTAATGCCTATTGCCTGCTGCCTATTGCCTAACATCCCGACAAATCAGAATTCATTTTTCGTCCGCAAGAACCGTCTCCCGCAGAACGGCCGCGATCGTCTCCGATAAAACCCGGTACCCCTCGTCAGTGAAATGCACGCCGTCGGCGGAGAGATACGACGGCAGAGCGGGATCTGCGTGATACAGGTCAACCACGCGAAGCCCGGATTGCTGCGCAATTTCCGCCGCGGCGCGGTTGCGCGCCCGGACGCGCGTGTCACATTCACTGTCCTTCACGGGCGTCGTCAAAAGAAGAATAAACGCCGCGCCGGGGAACAGCGCCCGCAGCTGCGAGATCACGCGCGCGTAATACAGCGGGTATTCCTCCGCGGCGCGCAGATGCCAGCCGTGCAGTCCGTTGTTGAACAGCACCGCGCGGTAGGGCGATTTCTGCTGCGACGCAAAAAGACGCACGCTTTCGGTGAAGTGCGGATGATCCGCCGCTTTCGAGCTCGCAAAACCGTCCACCCGCAGCGTTTCGCCGAATATTCCGTTCAGCTTCGCGCGCGTGGGGATCGAGATCGAGTCCCCGATATACAGAACGCGCGGCGCGGATAGATCTTCTGTGTGCTCGATCCACGTCTGGTCCCATTCGAACGTTTCCAATGCGCCGACGGCGTTATCGTTATTCATATGCGCATACCTCCGGATAAATAAAATCACATCACGAACCCCGCGGGCAGGATCTCGTTCAGCTTCTTCACGACGAGCTCGCCGTCCTGTCACAACATGACGTCAAAACGTCTTCCAGCATTTTTCTTTCATAAACCGTTCCGTATTCCCGTCGTCCCGATCCTCGTAATACTCGATCAGCAGACGTTTGAATTCGGGAACATGACTTTCGGGAATGACCAGCAGCCCGCCGCCTTTTGAAATAAGGTAGTGATTCGCGGCAAGGACCGCCGCTCGTTTATTTCCGTCGTTGAAGATCTGCGTTTTCATGCAATACAGACAAAGCCGGATCGCAACGTCGACGGGCTCGGCGTCCGTGTGAAGAATATCGTCCATGTGCTCGATCACGACCTGCTCTATGGGCAGCGGCGGAACGTATGTCGTGCCGCCGATCACAACGGGCACGCCGCGGATCCGTCCGCCATAAGAGTAAAACCCCTCGTTGACAAGCTGCGCGATATGACAGAGGATCGAATAATCCGTCGGATAGCTGACGACGTCCTTGTCCATGATAAATTCCCATGCGTGTTTCAGGTTGAGAATTTTCTGAACGTCGGAGGCGGTCATACCGCTGACCTTGCCGTTTTCTATGATATCCTCCGTCTGCGGAAAGGTCGTCGCCACGCCCTCCAGCACAGCCTGATCATAGATATTCGCTTTCATATTCGCACGTGCAAAATCGATATTCAGCATCACGCGGGGTGAAAGAAGCGCATCTTCGTATCCGAGAAGCGCAAGCTGCTTTTCGACCCTGCGGATCTGTTTTCTCAACTCGCGCGCTTCACGGGCATACCGCAGAAGCGTCTGGTGCAGCGTTTCGGAATAAACGTCCACATATTCGCTCGTCAACCGGCTGGCGATCCGTTTTCTGACATACAGGTATTTTTTGCCGTCGCGGTCTTTGATCTCCGGCGTTCCGTCGTACGGCAGCAGATTCAGACGCGCCTGAATATCCGCTCTCTGCTGCAGCAGTTCCCGGATCTGAGGATAGTTGTTTTCCATCGGCGATCCTCCGCATTGGGGAATTTTTTTTATGATTATTTTATCATATTATTCCCCAAAACGCAAGTTCTATTCTAAAAATAAACCGAAAATATCCAAAAAACCGCGCCGGAACGGTTCCTGCGCGGTTTACTCTCTCACACGATCACATCACGAACCCCGCGGGCAGGATCTCGTTCAGCTTCTTCACAACGAGCTCGCCGTCCTGCCGCCAGATCACGTCCATCGCCGGCGAGAATTCCATCAGGAACTGCCGGCAGATGCCGCAGGGCGTCTCCAGCGCCATCGTACCGCTGACGGCGATCGCGCAGAATTCCCGCTCCCCCGCCGTGACCGCGGCGACCGCAGCGCTGCGCTCGGCGCAGATCGTCGCCCCGAAGGACGCGTTCTCCACGTTCACGCCGGTGAAGATCTTTCCGTCGGCGCACAGCAGCGCCGCGCCGACCTTCACCCCGGAATAGGGGCTGTATGCGTTCTCCCGCGTTTTCAGCGCGAGATCGTAAAGTTCGGAATAGGTCATTTTCTGGTTTCTCCTCTCGAGGTCGGAAACGGCACGCGCGGAATTTCTTCATAGCGCGTGCCGAATGCTTCATTTAACAACTCAATTACCGACGATCACACCGGGCAGGACCTTGAACAGATAATGGAACAGCATCCAAATGATCTGTTTTAAAAAGTTCAGCACATTGTTTTCGTTATTGGACTCAAAATCGGTGGGCAGGTCCTCCCAATCCTCATTTGCGGCGCCATCGGTCGTCTTTTTGATGCCGAACACGTCGTAAAGCTCGGGGGTATAGGTCTCGTCGTCCACGAGATACGTCTTGAACACGAGGTAATCGCCGTTAATTTCCACGTGCGCGGCGACGCCGCCCTTGTCGCGGGTGGATTCCATCTTCGCCGAGGCGTCGACGATATACTGCATCGTGTTCTCGTTGATGAGATACCGCTTCGTGCCCGCGGTGGAGGGCATGACGTGGATCGAGCCCGCGGGATCGACCGCAAAGGTGGTCTCTTCTCCGTTATAGAGCTCGGTGACGTAGGTCGTCTCGGGCATCACGCCGTCGCCGGTCACGGGATAAGTGCGCACGTAGCAGTGCTCGTGCCCGCCGATGACGAGGTCGATACCGAGCTCGTCGATGATCGGCACGAGCACGTTGCGCATGATCGACGAATCGGGCTTGTTGGTGTGCTTGCCCGCGGAGTAGATCGAGCGGTGCAGCATGACGATCTTCCACTTCGCGTTCGTCGCGTTCATGTCGTTCTTCAGCCAGTTCTGCTGCTGATAGGACATCGGATACATATCGTTGGTGTTCAGCACCGCGAAATGCGCGTCGCCGTAGTCGAACGAATAGTAAACGCCGGTGATCGTATCGGAACCCTCCGCGGCGCCGAGATTGAACATACTGTCAAACCAGTTCCACCTGAGGTTGCCGTCGTGGTTGCCCGCGACGGGCGCGTTCGTGGTATGGCGGTCGATGAAGGCGAATTTCTCGAAGTAGTAATCCCACTCCTCGTTGGTGCAGTCGTTCACGTAGTCGCCCATGCTTGTGGTGAAGTCGATATCGGGATACAGATCGTAGACCGCGTTGACGACGCGCGCCGCCCGCTCGAAATTCTCCTCATTGCTGGCCTGCACGTCGGCATAGACGAGGAAATCGATCGGCTCGCCCCTGCCGGGATCGGTCGTGAAGGAGCAGACCGGCGAACGGGTGCTTTTATCGCCGACGGTGTAATAATAGGTCTTGCCCGCCCTGAGTCCGTTCACGACGACCTTGTGCATATAATAGCCCATGAACAGCACCACGTCGCCGCCGGTGAACGCCTTCGCGCCGGAGAGATCCTCGTTTTCGGAGACGAGCACGACGCTTTCGGTGCGCGTTTTCGTCGCCCAGCAGACGCCGCGCGAGGTCTCGGTGTCGCCGTTGACCACGGCGGAGATGCGGGTGATCCTGCTGCCCTCGGTATCAACGACGGCGTTCGGGTCGATATCCGCCGCGCCGGACGACACCGCCGCGCCGCCGATCAGCAGCGCAAGGCAGAGCAGCAGCGCGAGTATTTTGAATGAGCGTTTCATTGTGTTTTCCTCCGTATGGTTTTATAGATCCCGGTCAGCCTTTCTGATAGACTCTGACATAGTCGACGACGAACGTCGCGTCCTGTCCGTCCGCCCAGGAATTATCGTAAGGAACGCCGTCCTCCCCGCGGATATCGCAGGAGAGGCAGATATACTCCGGCGCATGGGAAAGCCCGAGCGTTGTGCTCATCGTGGCGACGCCGTCGATATAGAAGGTGTAGCCATTCTCGTCCCACAGAAGGCCGTAGGTATGGAACTCTTCATAAGGGTCGCCCCTGACCTTGAAGCCCTTCGCATGCAGACGGTGATACCACTGCGTGCCGGGCGTGCCGTAATGGATATTGTGCTCAATCACGTTCTCGGCGCTCTTGCCGAATTTCTGTCCGTAATACCCCTGTGCGTTCCAGTTCTGGCTCTCCATGATGTCGACTTCCGCGCCGTCGGAGGGATCGTCGTCGTTATTATACGCGTTGTGGCTGTTCAGCCAGAACGCGCCGGAGCCGTTGCTCACCTTCGGCAGCTTCGCGCGGCACTCAAAATATCCGTAGGTCGGCTCATACAGCCCGTCCGTTTTGAAAGAGGCGGTATAATAAGCCGCGGGATTGCCGTTGAGGCCCTCCTCATAATACTTGATGTGGAAGACCGCCTCTTCGCCGGTCATTTCAACGATGTCCGGGCTGCTGTAATAGCCGCGGTTCGCGCCGTAGCTGCCGGAATATTTCCATTTCGTCCCGTCCATCCGTTCGCCCCGGAATTCATCCTCCCAGACGAGTTCGTATCCGCTCAGGTCGACCTGTTTCCCCGTCGCGTAATACGGGATATCGAACATCAGCGCGATGGAACCGATGATCGACATGAAAAACGCGATGATCCTGTTGAATGCAGCCATAAACGCTCTCCTTTATCCCGTCGGATCTGACGATCGGGACCTTTTCTTTCGTTTTTCTCCCATGAAAGATCTGTTTTGACGAACGATCTGACCGGAACGGGGATCATTCGGAGATTTCGAACCCCTGTTCCGCGCGCTTCGCGGCCAGGTCCGCCTGCATCTTTTTCTTCGCGTCGCCCGAGATCTTATAGAAGAACATCGGGATCGCGCAGAGCAGCAGGCTCACGCCGGGCACGACGGAAACCAGTGAGAACATGGCGAAATTCTGCGCTCTCGTCAGTTCGGTCGCCGCCATGATGGTGGTGGAGTTGAGCATCTGGTCGGGCTTGAAGCCGATCGCCATATACATCACGACGATGCCGCAGGTGGAAAGGGCGCTGCCCAGCTTGTTGATGAAGCCCTGACACGCCGAGCCGAGGGCGTTGTCGCGGTGCCCAGTCTTCAGCTCCATATAGTCAAGGCAGTCGTAGATCATCGCGATCGAGATGGTGTTGATGACGCCCAGCGGGATGCAGGAGATAATGACGAAGGGGATGCAGGCGTAAAGGTTCGCGGTGAACCAGCCGATCAGGGTCGTGAAGATGCTCGCAACGAACCCGCCCAGACATGTGGTGATGAGCAGCTTTTTATAGTCGAATTTTTTCATCAGCGTCGGCATCAGAAGCGTGGAGCCGAACATGCCGACGATGGCGCAGACCTGGAAGATCGTCTTGACCGTCGAGACCGACGCGTCAATCGCCGCGGTCTTCTCCGCAAGGCTCATCCCCGTAAGGTCGGGACCGATATAGAAGGCGTAGCGCGCAACGTGGATCGCCGCCGCCTGCACCATATATCTGCCGCTGGAGAATACGCCCATCAGGATCACGAGCAGCAGCGGCTTGCAGGTGAAGATGCGCTTGAGCTGCGAGGGCTCGCCGGGCTCGCGGTGTGTGACCGGAGGCACGACGCGCTCCTTGATGTGGAAATAGGAATTGACGTAGAGCACAATGCCCAGCACGATCACGATGCAGGCAATGATCAGGTATTTTTTCTTATTGTACGCCTCGGGGTCGGCGGAGCTGATCAGCTTCGGCAGCGTAAAGCCCGCAATGAAGAAGAACACCTCGGGCAGCGCGGAACCGACGCTGTTCCAGATCTTGCTGAAGGAGACCACGTGGCTGCGCTCGTCGGGATCCGGCGTGAGCACGTTCGGCAGGCTCCAGAAGGGCACGTCCGCCATCGTGTACATCATGCCCCAGAGCACGTAGATCACCGCGGAATAGATCATCAGTTCCTTCTGCGGCAGATCGGGGCTCAGGTACATCAGGAAGGTCAAAATCGCGATCGGCGCGGCGGCGAACAGGATATAGGGCTTCAGTTTGCCCCATTTCGTCGTGTTCCGGTCGACGATCATGCCCATCAGCGGGTCGTTGATCGCGTCCCATACGCGCGCGAGCAGCATCAGCATCAGCACAAACATCAGCGGCAGATGCAGGATATTGACGTAATAGTCGCTGATGTAGCTTGACATCATGGCGTAGATCATGCCCTGACCGAGCCCGCCGAGAGAGAACATCCACAGTTCTTTCTTCCCGACGTAGCGCACCGGCTGCTCGGACTTGGTTTTCTTGCCCATAGAATCGCTCCTTTGCAAGGCATTTTGCCTTATTATAATGGTATTATATACTATTTTTTTGGGCAATACAAGAGAAAATTTATAAAATCTGATTTATCTGGATGAAAGGCAGCAGGCAACAGGCAGTAGGTAGCTTGCCGGGGCGCACAGCGCAAATTTGACAGAACTATTGCCTGATGCCCAATGCCTGATGCCTGTAAAAGATCCGGGCGGGCTGCGACGCAGCCCGCCCGGTATCGTTTTTCACACCCTTGTTTCGGGAATGATCTTTTTCAGTTCTTCCGTAAGCTCCCGCATCAGCTCTTCGGTGCCGATGGTGATGCGCAGATGCTTCTCGGCGTTGCCGTCGAACACGCGGATCAGATACCCGCGCTTCGCGGCTTCCTCCCGGATGCGGACCGCGTCGTACCCCCGAAGCCGGATATAGACGAAATTCGCGTCGGAGGGATAGACGTAGACGTCGGGGATCGCGTTCAGCTCCCTGCGCAGCTCCTCCCGCGAGGCGACGATCTTCGCGCCGATCTCATTATAATAATCGTCGTCCCCGAGGGCGGCGACCGCCATCCGTTTGACAAGATGCGGCAGACGGTGCAGGGGCAGATCGAGCCAGAGCACTTTTTTCAGCGCCGCGCTGCAGAAGCCGTAGCCGACGCGCAGGTTGGCAAGACCGTAATACTTGGAGAACGTACGCGAGAAGATCACGTTATCGTAGGTATTGATCATCCGCGGCACGTCCAGCGTATATTTTTTAAAGCCGAAATACGCCTCATCCGCGACGAACAGCGTCTCCGGGAAATCCCGCACGAGGGCTTCGAACATCCCGTCGTCCATACTGTTGCCCGTGGGCATGGCGGGGCTCGCGATGATGGTCACGGCGGGCTTCAGCGCCGAGAGGCGCGCGCGGATATCCCTTTCGTCGAACACGCAGGCGTCCTCTGTCTCGACGATGGGGAACCGCTCCACACGAAGGAAACGGCAGTCCGCAAGGCCGGTGTAATAGCTCCAGCCGGGGTCGGGCAGCAACACGGTATCGCCGGGCTTGGTGAAAATGTTCATGATCGAGCGCAGGTTCTCCGCCGAACCGTTGCCGGTGAAGATGCATCCGACGGGAACGCCGAATTTTTCCGACAGCGCGTCGGTCAGGTCGTCGTGACTGCCGGACTCATACAGGCAGAGGTCGTTGAACGAGGTCTGCCGCAGCGTATCCATGCAGCGGGGCGACGGACCGTAAAGGTTCTCGTTGTAATGCAGCCTGCCGGTCTCCTGCTCGGTCGGCACGCCGGCGTAACGGGTGATCCCGTCGTAGCGTCGGGTGAGGTTGTTTGGGGATTGGTTCATATTTTATGCCTCGGTTTCTTTATTTATCAAATTCTGATTTATCGGGCTTTTTGCCAAGGCATTAGGCATTGGGCATCAGGCAATAGATATGTCAAATATACGCTGTGTGCCTCGGCAGGTTACCTAATGCCTATTGCCTGCTGCCTATTGCCTTTTATTCCGACAATTCAGGCTTCGGCTTTTCTTCTGCCCACAACAACCGCCGCCCAGCACGACACGCAGGCGACGGCGCCGAAGATCAGAAGGCAGACGAACACGCCGTTCCACGAGCGGGTATCGGCGATATGCCCGAGCAGCCAGGTGCTCAACGTGCTGCCCACGTAGCAGAACGTGTCGAGCACGCCGGCGAGCAGGCCGGAATCCATCTGATCGCGAATATACATCGGGATGATACTCGTGATCACGTTGTTGATCGCGCTCATGAGCATCGCGGAGCAGGCGAACAGGGCGATGAGCACGACGGGCGTTTTCAGGCCCGCGGTCAGAAGCACCAGCACGAGAACGACCGTCTCCGCAAGATACAGCACGCCGTTGAGCACGGAGGTGTTCTTTTGTTTTTTGTGCAGCGTCGCGGAGAGCCACGCGCCGAAGATCGCGATCAGGGGCAATATCAGCGTGAAGAGGATCGACAGCGACTCCTTCATGCCGTAATTCTCTTTGAGGATCGAGGGCGTCCAGGTGGTCACGCCGTCCTTGATAAAACCGTTGGAGATCGCGGCGAACACCAGCAGGACCGCCCCGATGATGAACGCGGGCGTGAAGGCGGGACGCTTTTTCGGCGCGGGCACGTAGGCCGCGGCGCCTTCTCTTGTGAGCGTCTTGTCGATCCTGCCGACGAGCACGAACCAGAGGACGCCGACCGCCGCAAGCAGGATCGCGGGCGTATAGAATACCCAGCGGAAACTCGCGGAAGCCGCGGAGAACAGCGAGGACATCCCGTAGGCAATAAAGGTGCCCAGCGCGGTGGGCGTGCTCATTACGACGACCGCTCTCGAAAGCAGCTCATCGGGCAGACGGTCGGAGAGGGTCTTGATCAGCGAGCTCCAGAGAATGGACTGAAACGCGCCGTTGAGCAGCCAGACGAATTTCATCGCGCCCACCGTCGGGCAGAGCGTCATGCCCACGTTGACGGCGGCGGAGCCGATCAGCGCGATCATAACAGAATACCGCGTATTGTATTTTCTCGAAAGAATGCCGTGCACCAGCTGCCCTGCGCCGTAAGAAAAGAAAAAGAACGAGCTGACAAGGCCCGCGTCGGTCTTCGTCGAGCCGAGCTGCGAAATGATCTCAACGATATAAGCGTTATAATTCAGCCGACCCACGTACGCGGCGACGTACGCCGCCCAGGAAAGAAAGATGATCAGCTGCGACGCCTGTTTTGCTTTTTTATCCATCCGAGCGCCTTCTTTGTGTGGAATTACCATATGATTATACATCAAAATAGATAAATATATTTCCTGATTAGAATTATTGCCATCTTTTTTTTAATTCTGATTTGTCGGGGAGAGCGTACGGTAGCACGGCGCACCCGCGCAATGTCATTAAGTTAAGGATTCCTCAAAAGAGGGGTCCTACTTTTTTTGAAAAAAACGAGTTTTTTTCAAAAAAGGGCTTGACAAATGAGCCAAAATGTGCGGTCGCATTGGCGGCGAACATAGGAATTTTAGATGCCG
>JAFRPB010000160.1 GCA_017429345.1 Clostridia bacterium
GCCGCCGGGAACAGCGCGCGCCTGACGTTGTCAAGAAGCTGATATGCAGACAAAACATCCGTTTTGCCGTTTTTTTTCAGCCGTTTTTTCCCGAACACAAAGATCAGATTCTGTATATCGCCGCGGATCCATCGATGCGCGCGGCGCAGATAAGCCTCCTGCGTGCGTGGAAACGCGTCCGTCAGAACCGTATCGGTCAGCGTTTTCACCCGAAGGACGCATCCCTCGACAATATCATGGCTGAGCACCTTTCCCGCCGGGAATCGGTCCCGCAGCAAAGTTTCGTATATGCCGACGTCCGCAAGCCCCTTGCCGCAGAAGACCCCGCAGCCGAACAGCTCGCCGTAAAAATCGCCGGATGCGCCGTGATACGCCGGCACGCCGCCGAAACCGCAGATATCCCTTGCAAACACGCTTGCCCGCGCCGCGTCCACCGAAGGCGCGCAGGGAAACGAGATCATCGCCGCTCCGCGGACAACGCGACAGTTCTTTTCGTCGACGACGGGCCGGGCAAGCGGATGCTCCGCCGCCGCGACGGCGCGGATCAGCGCACCGAAGGGGAAATGCGTATCCTCATCGAGCAAAAGAAGGTAAGCGCAGCCGCGAAGCCGTTCCGACGCGCCTTGCAGCAGAAGAAACTCATTTTCGCCCCGCGTCATGAATTCGGTCAGCGCGAGGATCGCCCCGCGTTTTCGTTCTCTGCCGATATATGCGCGCTGCGTCCGGCTGTATTTTCTGCCGCGCACAGCCAATACGAAGCGCTCCTCAACACGGTTCAGCCGGTCGATCAGCGAGGAATACCTGCCGATCGTTTCCGCGTCGTCTTTTTCGCGGGCATGCTCCGAGGGCGGAAGGTCGCCGAGAAGAACGACGCTCACGCCGCACTCCCGCTGCGAGAGATAAAGCGTCAGAAGACGCCGTTCCAGCGCATCGAAATCCTCGTTCCGGGACAGCAAGAGCGATACGGCGAGCGCGACGCTTCGCCGTTCGGGGGAAATATGCGAAGGATCCATTCGCGGGATAAAAGAAGAACGAAGTCTCTGCGCCGCCGCATTCTGAAACAGCTCGCAGCACACGCCTGTCAGAGGGAGAAAGCACAGCAGCGGCACAAGCGCGCACCCTGTAAAAACGCCGATCGCCGCCGCGCCGGTCAAAGCAAGCGCGTACCCGGCGCAGATCAGCGCGATCCCCGCCCGTCTACGCGGATGCGCCGGAAACAGAAGAAAACCGACGTGGACGTTCTTTATTCCGGCGCGCTGCGTAAGCCTGCGGGCGAGCACGTCCGCGTCGCAGCGTTTTTTCCGTGCGGACAGATACGCTCTGCGAATGTATTCGTCTTTTGTCTCATCGTCCATCAGAGAATAAAGCCCCGCTTTTTCCGCGCCGAAGATCCCGTTCGTCCGGCAGCAGCGTTCCCGTACGGCGGAAAGGTCCAGCGAACGCAGCGTATAAAATGAGAGCAGCGCGTTCTTCAGTCGCTCCGCATCCCCATCTTTCGCCGCCTCCGCGGCCGTCTGTATCAGCAGAAGCGCAAAACTGTCCCGCAGAAAAAGATACTCTCCGGCGGAAAGGCCGTCGCGGCCGAGCCGTCCGATCAGCGTCTCTCCGTCGGGCGTTCTCCCGTCTTCCGTCAGATCGCGCAGCCGGGAAAAATACGCGCCGAAGCCTTCCGTTGCCGTGAAGCCGAGGAAAGACTCGTTCCGCAGAAGCGCCGCGCATTCTCCCCGCAGCGAAGTCATATGATCCGCCGCCGTTTCGCTGCCTGCGTCGCCCGATCTCGCGAAGCGTCGGAGCGTTCTCAGATTCTTTTTTAAATCAAAAGCCGTTTTCACACCCGTTATTCCTTTTTTATCGTTATTTCCGCACCATTCAGTATTTCCCGAAAAGGAACGATCATTCTTCAGCAGCCAAATTCGAAGGAAAATTGACAATTCTGCAAATAATTTTCATTTTACTTGCTTTTCGGGACGCGCTGTGATATGCTGTATAATGAAAAATGATAAAGGAGTTATGAATATGAGTCTCAACAAAATTATTACCTATCTTATCTACATCATCAAAACACTTGAATCCGCTCTTTTGAAAATCGTCAACAGCATCTCCCCCACCAAGTTCAACAGCTGGGAAGAGCTGATCAATTCCCAGACCACCACCGAAGAGGGCATGACCGAAGCGCCCGTCACCGAAATTGAAGGCTGAGGCGGCGACCCGCAATCATGATACCCCCACGTCGTGTGATCTGTCTTGCAATTGAGATTATCGCGCGCCGCGGGCAGAAAAGAAAAAAGTTGAGATCGGCGTTTTGCCGGTCTCATTTTTTTATCCGAATAATATCCGATATCATATAAATATTCAAAACCCCCTGTCAATCCGGTACGGCATAATAGCTAAGTAACCGCTGATTAATTCCGGTGCGCAGATTGCGCCGTCAGTTTTTTCGTCAGATCGTTCAAAGAGACCGCAGGAAGGCTGCCGCCTTTCAAGGGATTTTCGGGCGATATAACGGGAAAGACGCAAGCAAGGTGCGTGCCGAATCTTCAGATGTGAATTAATCAGTGGATACCTAATGCCCGAATTGACAGAGGTTTTCGTGTTATACCGATCAGCCGGGAAGCCCGGCGGGATCAATCGCCCGACTTTTCACCGCGGAAACCGCCGAAGTTCGGCATGCCGCCGCCGAAGCCGCCGAAGCCGGAGAAGGAAGAGACCGTCACGTTCGTCGCTTTGCCTTTACGGTCCAGGGTAACGGTCAAAAACGATCCCTGTTTGATATCGTCCGTTGTTCCCGTCGCCTTCTCGCCGTCCGATCCTTCTATGCTGATGTGCGCGTCGGCCAGATCGACCGTTACGGTCTCGCCCTCCGACGCTCTCTGACCGAAATCGGGCGTTTCGCCGTTATCCGGCCGTTCCGGAATGTTCGCGCCGTCGGGCAGCGACGGCCTCTCGCCGGTATAGCCCTCCTCGGGCCTGAAATTCTCTTTATCGAAATCCGAGGGCAGCTCGCCGCCGAAATTCTTCGGGTCGAAATTACTGAAATCAAAATTGCTCGGGTCAAAATTGCTCGGGTCAAGATTGCTCGGGTCAAAATTGCTTGGGTCAAAACTGCCCGGGTCAAAATTTCCGGGATCAAAATCACCGCTGTCTTCCCCGCTTCTTTTGCCGACGTTTTCGAGGTCGATCTCCCGCAGCGTGACGACGCTCCCGTCAACAGAGACGACCATTCCGGTCAGCGTCGACGGCTCTTTGTTATTTCCGCAGGCGGTGAGAGACGCGATCAGCAGGATCGCGCAAATTGCCGAAATCAGGGCTGAATATCTGTGCTTCATTGTCTTTTCCTCCTGTTTGGTTGATCGGGGCAAGGTCCGCCGACCCGCCGCGTTTTAAAAATATAAACTATCTGCCGAATGAGAATCCTTTGAAGCCGCCGAAGCCGCTGCCGCCGAAATCGGGCGTAAAGGAGACCTCAAGCGTATCGTAATAGGAATAATAGATCGTTGCGCCCGCGTCAAGGCCGTCGATAATCTCGACGGTCTGACCGTCGGAAACGCCGACGGTAACTTCGACCGGATCCGTCAGAACGTCGTTATCTTTGTCATAGCCGGTATAGATCACCGTCTTTGTGCCGTCCTCCGCGAGCGCCGCCGCGGGAACTGTGAGAACGCTGCCGACCGTGTCGGTAACGATCGTAGCGGAGGCGTTCATGCCGGAAAGCATATCCGCGCTGCGTTCCATCGTCAGCTTGACGGTGAAGAAGCTGTAGCCGCCGTTGTTCGTGCCGGTATTGCCGATCTCGGAAACCGTCGCGGTGATTTTCTCGCCGCCCAGAGCGTCGATCTGAACCTCGGCGGTCATACCGACGCGCAGAAGAGATACGTCGAGCTCGCTGACCGTGATATCAAGCGTCACTGCGCTTTGCGGCGTGACGGCGGCGATCTGCGTTACGTCAAGCCCGTAAAGCTCGTTTTCTTCCTGCTGCGCGGCGCCGTCCTGCGAAAATCCGCCGAAGGAGCCCGCTGCGCCGCTGTTTTCAGGCATGGAAAAGCCCGAACCGTTTCCGGTTCCCCGATTCTGCGCGCTTCCGGAACTCGACGACGCGCTCTGCCCCGCAGATGATCCGAAATCGAACGAAGTTCCCGGATTGGCCGGAAGATCAGCCGAACCGTTCTTTCCGGAGGGCGGATCGGTGTTTTTCGCGCTGTCGGGAAGGCTCGAGGTTTCCGGCTCCCCGGTATTCTCCGGTTTCGTCGGCGTATCCGGCAGATCGGTCTTCTCCGGCTGCGTCGGCATTCGGGAATCATCGGTCTTCTCCGGCCGCGTCGGCATTTCGGCGTCGTCGGGGATCTCCGCGCCGGTCGGCATTTCCGATCCGGCGGGGCCGACCGGTTCCGACGGCGTCTCGGGCGTATCGGATTGCTCCGGAACCGTCGGGGCGGTTTCCGATTTCCGTACGCGGACGATCCATACGAAATGACCGTCGCCGTCGCAGGCGAACAGAAGAATATCTCCCGTGCCGATATCGGACGCGTCGATCCGGGTCCACGCGCCGCCTCGCAGCTCAAAGACCGGTACGCCCGCGTTATCCCCGTTCGGATCAAAAGTCTCCGCCTCGGTCATCGAATCCGTACTGACCGATACGCCGGAAAGCTCCTTGTAGTCGGTGATCTCCCTGCTTTGCGGATCGACGTTCAGCGTCCAGCCGTCCTGTCCGATCCCCGTGACAAGCGCGATATAGTTTCTGTACTGCGCTTCATCGTCGCCGTTCGGGGAATTGGAGAGATAAACCGCCGTATAGCTCTTTTTTTTCGCCGAAGTCAAAAGAACGCCGTCCTCATCGAGGTCTGAAACGACGCCGTCGCACGGAGCCGTGAGCGTTTGGGTCTGGTACATTTCAAACAGCTCGGTCATCAGATCCTCATACGCCTGTCTCTGATTGACCAGTTGCCGGTACGCGCCGGAATATCCCGAATCCGTCAGCTCCATCAGGCTTTTCCCGGCCTTTACGGTATCGCCCTCTTTCACGCCGACAGATTTCACGGTGCCGGCGTAGGCGGTCGCGTTCCACGGCATATGGATATAGAGCTCGCCGCTGCCGAGCGCCGCGCCGTCTTTCGCGCTGACCTGAACGGCAGTTCCTTCGGAATAGCCCTTATCCTCGACCGTGACCGTAATTTTCCCCGAAAGATTGGATTCGACCTTTCCCTCGGCGGTCGATTTATCGCTGAAGGTCAGCGTCACGGCGCTGCCCGCCTTCAGGTCGGATTCGGCGGTCACGTCAACTGCCATCAGGCCGTCAAGACTCAGGACCGCCAGCGCGCCGTGCTCAAGCATCACCGTCTGAACGGAATCGCCCTTCCCTGCGTACAGTTTTTTAACCGTGCCGCCGGCAAGCGCGGCAACGCTTTCGTCCGACGTCTTTTTACTTTCGGTTTCGATCTCCGACGCCAGAAGATCAAGCGTCTTTTGCACCTCGGAGATCGCCGTCATGACCGTCACGCGGTCGACCGAGGCGACGGCGTCGCCTTTTTTGACCTCGTCGCCGTTCGCGACCGTATACCCTGTAAGCTTTACGGAGGCAGGCACGGAGATCGACACGGCGTCTTCACCGGAAATCGTTCCGCCCCCAACAAGCTTTTTGCTGATCTGCCCCGTCTCAACGGTCGAAGACAAAATACTCGCCTTCGGTCCGTTCTTTTTCTTATTCTGTCCGAACAGGATCGGCATCAGCGCCAGAACCGCGACGATCGCCGCGACGCACACAACGGCAATGATCTGTTTGACCCTTTTCTTCTTAATAATTTCCATCTTTTATCCTCCGTAGTGCAGTGCGTCGATTGGTTTCATTTTCGCCGCTTTATTCGCCGGGTACAGTCCGAAAACGATTCCGATCAGGAAGCAGAAGGCAACGGCGATCATTACGACGCCCCCGTTGAGCGAAAACGTCATTTTCAGACTGGATACGACCGTATTCACGGTCTGAAGAATACCCCATGAGAGGAATATTCCGAGAACGCAGCCGATCATGCAGATCACGACCGCTTCCATCAGGAACTGACCGAGGATCGTGCGGCGATTCGCGCCGATCGCTTTTCTGATGCCGATCTCACGGGTCCGTTCCGTGACCGTGACCAGCATGATATTCATGATGCCGATACCGCCGACGATCAGCGAGATCGCCGCGATGCCGCCGAGCAGGATCGTGAGCGTGGACGTGACGGAGCCCATGGTTTCTTCCAACACGCTCTGAGAAGACACCTCAAACGCATCGTCGTCGTCCTCAAAGCGCTCCATCAGCAGCTGCGTCATCGCCGCCTCGACCTCGTCCATCGTGCCGTTTTCCGGCGCGCTGACGCAGAAAGAAGTCACTTCCTCCGTCAGACTGTCCGCCAGACGGATCAGAGAGGTATAAGGCAGATAAGCGACCATGCTGCCGGATGATACGAGCGAAGTCAGGCTGTTTTCTTCGTCGGAGAGCACGCCCGCGACGGTATATCTGACGCCGTTCAGCGTGATCGCCTGCCCGACGCAGTCCGTATAGCCGATCAGCTCCTCGGCGGTCGCTTCGTTGATGACGCAAACGTAAGTATGATTTTCAACGTCCGACGTCTTCAGCCAGCGGCCCATCGCGAGCTGCAGGCCCTGAATATCATAGTAGGCAGGCGTCGTGCCGTAAACGGTCACCTCGCCGCTTGTTCCGTCTGCGGCGGCCGTGGCGGAACTGCTCGCGTACGGAGCGATCTCGCCGACGGCGCTCTCATTCATCCATTCGTTGACCGTATCGAGCGTAATCGGAACGCCTTTGTCGTCGGATATCGTTACCGTGAGCATGCTGCTGCCGAGATCGGATACCGCGTCCGTAACCGAGTCGGTCGCCCCGCTGGTCAGGCTGACGAGCACAACCAGCGCAACGACGCCGATAATGATGCCAAGCATCGTCAGCGCGGCGCGCATTTTATTCGATCCGATGGAGCGGATCGCCATTTTAAACGCGATAATCACAGCTTCACCTCCGTCGTCTTTCCGTCAAGGATATGAATGGATCTGGACGCCTGCTTCGCGATGTCGTTATCGTGCGTGATCAGCACGATCGTATTGCCCTGACTGTGGAGCTCATGGAAAATATCGATGATCTCATGCCCGGTTTTTGAATCAAGCGCCCCGGTGGGCTCGTCCGCGAGGATCAGCTTCGGGTCGGTCACGATCGCGCGGGCGATCGCCACGCGCTGCTGCTGGCCGCCGGAAAGCTCCGTGGGCAGATGCTTTGCCCGTTTGGTAAGCCCCACTCTCTCAAGAGCCTCTTTGACTCTCACCGCGCGCTCGGCGCGTTTCACCTTCTGGTAAATCAAAGGCAATTCGACGTTTTCCTCGGCGCTCAGCTTGGGAATGAGGTTAAAATTCTGAAACACAAAGCCGATCTTCCGGTTGCGGATCGCCGCGAGCTGATTCTCGGTATAGGATTCGATCGGCATACCGTCAAGGTAATAGCTGCCCGCATCGGCGACGTCCAGACAGCCGATAATGTTCATCAGCGTTGATTTTCCGCTGCCGGATGGGCCGATGATGCTGACGAATTCCTCCGGGTAAATATGCAGCGTCGCATGATCCAGCGCGTGCACCCGTTCGTCGCCCACAATATAAATCTTGCTGAGGTCTTTGATATCGATCATGTCAGCTGCCTCCTCAGTTTCCGCCCGGAAAGCCGCCGGACGGACGGCCGCTGCCGCTGCCGGACGATCTGCCGCTGCCGCCGCCGAAACTCGGCATATTGCCGCCGAAATCCGGCATCTCGCCGCCGTTGAAGCTCGGCATACCGCTGCCGCTGCCGCCGCCGAAGCTCGGGAAATTGCCGCCGAAGCCGCTGAAGCCGGAGCGTTTTTCGGTATAATAGACGGTATCGCCGGCGCTCAGGCCCGATTTGATCTCAACATAGGTGCTGTTCTCAAGCCCCGTCACCACGTCGACCTTGCCGCCGTATTCCTGAAGATCCTCGTCATAGCTCGTATAGACGTACGCTCCGTCCGCGGTCTGATGCAGCGCCTCGATCGGGATCAGAAGCGCGTTCTCGACGCCCTCGATCTTAACGCTGACGCTTGCGGTCATGCCGGAAAGCATTCCCTCCGACTTATCAAGTTCCACGGTCGCGGAATATGTGCCGGACGACGAGCTTGTTTTGTCGATCTGGGTCAGAGTTCCCGGGAAAGAATCCTCGCTTACGGAGCTGACGGAGACCTCGACCTCCTGCCCCTGCTCCAGCGACAGAATATCCGATTCGTCGACGCTGACGGTGACGTACATTTTCTCATCATTCGAAAGCGTCGCGACGGCGATCGTTTCCGCGCTCATCTCCGCGCCGGAGCTGGCTTCGGAATAATCAACGCTGTATACGCTGCCGGTCACCGGGGACAGGACCGCGCCGTTCTGCTTTATTTTCAGAAGCGCGAGAAGGGTTTCTTCTTTCTCGTTGCGGCTGCGCAGCAGCGTATTGTAATTCGCGCTGTAACCGGTATCCTTCAGCGTGCATATTTTTGTCGATTCGGAGACTTTATCATTTACCGTAACGTTTACGCTTTCCGCCGTTCCGGCGTAGCCCGTGACGCGCAGCGCGCTGTGAATATATAACTTGCCCTTGCCGACTTCTCTGCCGTCCTTATCGAGCACGGCGACCTCCTCCCCGTACGAGGGACCGTCATCTGTTATCAACACCGTGGCCTTCCCGCCGGAAACGCTTTCCACGCTTCCCGTAACCTCTTTTCCGCCGGAAAGTTTGCAGCGCACGCTGTCCCCTGTGGAGAGAGCATCCGTTTCAACGTCGACGGCCATATAACCGTCCAGAGAGATCAGGGCCAGCGCCCCGTGCTGATACATCACGTCGGCGACGTCCGTGCCTTTCGTTATATATACCGCCTTTACGCGGCCGGAAACGCCTGCTGTGATCGTGTCGCTCGCAGCGTCGTCCTCTGCGCCGCTGATTTTCTTATCCAGCGCTTCGATTTCCGCCTGCAGATCCGCCATGGCGCTCATCACGGACGCCGTGTTGACCTTCGCGATCAGGTCGCCCTCGGCGATCTTATCATTCGTTTTGATCACGACCTCCGTGATCTCCACACCTGCGGGCACGGTCACGGATGTAAGATCCTTATCCGTCAGCGTTCCCGAGCCGGAGACTACCGTGCTGATCGTGCCGGAGGTCACTTCATAGGAAAGCACCTCTCCGGAGGAGGAGGCAAATTTTTCCCGAACGCTTTTCCGCAGAACAACGACCGTGATCACCGCGGCGATCGCCGCAGCCAGAACTACGGAGCAGATCGTAATGATGAGCTTGCGTTTTTTCTTTTTTTTGGATCTGTTCAGCGCGTCAAACAGCGCGTCGTCTCCCTGCGCTTCCGGCTGGAGGATCTGCTTTTCTTCTTTCTGTTCTTTTCTTCTCATAACGGTCCCTTTCTCTGTTCGGTAGATCGTCGCTCCGGCGGAAGTGATGGGTTTTCCTTCAGCCGCCCAAACGGTTTGTATATTTACCTGCGCTTCCTTGAAATAAGATTGAAAAAACTTCATAATTCAAGATATAGCAATACCTATAAGAACACTTGCGAAACACCGCTGACGCCGTAGATTTTTTCCGCGATACTTTTTTTCCTCCCGCACTTGCTTTTTTCGATAAAATGGTCTACCATAAACAAAGGTGATTATTATGGACAGGAAAAATCTCAGGCAGCAGCTTCTTGAGTCATATCCGGTACGCATTGAGCTGCATGCGCACACACAGCCCGCCTCGGGGTGCGGAAGAGTACCCGGCGATCAGGTGGCGAAAAACTACAAAGCCGCCGGTTACGACGCTGTTGTGATCACAAATCATTTTTCGCGAGGGACGCTGATCGACTATTATCAGCCGAGCTGTAAAGCGGAAAGCATTGAAAAGTATCTTGCGGACTATTATCTTGCGAAGCGAACGGGCGACGATATCGGTCTGAAAGTATTCCTCGGCGCGGAGATCCGTTTTGAGAAGACGGGCGGCAACGATTATCTTCTTTACGGGATGGACGAAGCGCTGATCGACGCAGCGTTCGACTATATCGACGCAACGCCGCAGGAGTTTTACACCCGCGGCAAGGATCCGCGCACGCTTTTTATTCAGGCGCATCCGTTCCGCGACGATATGACGCAGCTCCCGCCCGAATTTCTCGACGGCTTCGAGGTCTTCAATATGCACCCCGGGCACAATCCCCGCATCGCTCTTGCGGAACGCTACGCGAATGAGAAGCATATCAGCCTGAAGACGATCGGCACGGATTACCATTACACGGGTTACGAAAATCTCTGCGCTGCACGGTTTCCCGCTCTGCCGGAGGATTCCTTTGAGCTGGCTGAGATGATCCGTTCCGGCGATTTCATCGGCGAGATCGGCGACAGTCTGATTATACTATAGGATATTCAATACTAATATAAACAGGAGGCGCGGTTATGGCTTCGGCGACGACAAAAAAAATGAAAGTTCTCTATGTGGCAAAGATCCTTTTGCAGGAGACGGATGAAAACCACGGGCTGACAATGGGGGATTTTATCGATAAACTCTCCGCCTACGGCATTTCGGCGGAGAGAAAATCGATCTATATGGATTTTGACGAGCTTCGCGCGATCGGCATGGACATCGCGATGCAGAAAAAGAACAAACAGTTCTACTACTATCTTGTCAGCCGCGATTTTGAGCTGGCGGAGCTTAAACTGTTGGTGGACGCGGTCCAATCGGCGAAATTCATTACCGAAAAGAAATCCGCGGAGCTGATCAAAAAGCTTGAAAATCTCGTCAGCCGCCACGAGGCAAAGTATCTTCACAGACAGGTGATGATCTCCGGCCGCGTCAAGACGATGAACGAGAGTATCTATTACAACGTCGACGCGCTGCAGAACGCTATACTTGAAAACAGACAGGTCACCTTTCAGTATTATAATTGGAACGTTAAAAAGGAACAGGAGCTGCGGCACGGCGGCGAACGCTATAAGATCAGCCCGTGGGGCCTTGTCTGGGACGACGAGTATTACTATCTTCTCGGCTACGACGCGAAAAGCGGTATCATCAAGTCCTTCCGCGTCGATAAAATGATGCGTATCTTCCGCACAAGCGATAAACGCGAGGGGGAAGACGCGTTCAAAGAACTCGATATGGCGCGGTATACGAAAAGTGTTTTCGGCATGTTCGGCGGTGAGATGACCGAGGTCACACTGGAAGCGAAAAACCATATGGCAGGCATTCTCGTTGACCGTTTCGGCAGAGATATCATCATGATCCCGAAGGATGAAAACAGCTTCACATGCACCGTGCGCGTCGCCCTGAGCGGGCAGTTTTACGGCTGGCTTGTCGCCCTCGGAGAAGATATCCGCATTATCGCCCCCGAAATCGCAGTCGACGGAATGCGCACAGTCGCGCAACGGCTGACGGAGCAGTATAAACCCTGATTTATCACGAAGCGATAAATCAGAATTTAATCAATAAAAAAAGCAGGTCGCCCTGCTTTTTTTATTTTTCAACACACTTTCGGTTTTTTGTTTATTCTTCAATGATCCCGCCGCCGTATTTCTCCGGGAGCTGATAGACCGGAAGTCTTGCTTTTTCCCTTTCGAGCGCTTCTTCGGCAGAGGCGATCTCAACGTCAAGCGCCCGGATCGATTCATCTTCTTCGAGAGACGGTATAAACTCCGGCACCGGCGTCTGACAGAGAACCTTCAGCTTTTCGAGGATCTGAAGCGCGGTATCCGCCTCTTTCTGCCAGGTATTGCTTCCGCATTCCGTATCGGAAGAAATCAGAACGATCTCATCGAGCTCGCCGGCAATACCGATATACACGCCCAGATGACTGCAGACCGTCGAGGTCGTCAGCGTCAGAACGCCTTTGTAGGATTTTTTGCCCATCCCGAGCGCACCGACAACGGCGCCGGTCCCGCCGCCGATCATACCGCCGAGCACGGCGCCGCCCGCGGAAAGATGCCGTTTGCCTTTGATATCCGCTTTTCCTTCCGTCTTTTTATACGTCTGAAGATTCAGGTCAAAACCGCTGATTTGAGAAAACAAAGCTTCTTTCCACCCGTTGATCTTTATTTTCCCCTCCGTCATATTGACGGCAAATTTCTTGTGGATCCCCTTATCCCAGCGCAGTTCCTCAAGATAAGCCAACTGAGATGATCTTTTATTCTTCAGTTTTTTCACCTGCGATTCCGCGTCGTGCACACGGGAACGGTAATCGCCGTCCGCTTTCGACTTTACGGATCGGATGACTTTATCGTGAAATACGGGGTCGGATTCGAATCTTGCGCGGTCAACGTCGTCTTTTGATTGCAGCTCGCCGTTCTTCTGCGCTTCCCTGATCTTCTGCCGACTGACATACGATTGATACAGCATCTCTTTTTTCTCGTCTTTCACAGGCAGGAAAAACAGGATGATACATACAACGCCGATAATCAGCGACACGACGGAAACCGTAACGGGACATTTCAGCAGGATCATCACGATCCCCGCCGCAATAAAAACCGCCGCAGCGATCGGAAAGACGATCCTTGACCGCAGAACGATCGCCTTCTTTTTGCTTTCACTCAACTGCCCGACTGCATTCTGATCTGTTTCCATAATTTTACTCCTTTCATGATCCGTTGTTACGATTATAACACTGTTTCAGTCCCCAAAAAAGGATTTAAAAAAAGAGAAGAAAAAATCTTTTTCTCTCTTTTTTCTGTAAAAAATTCAGTTTACTCAGTGGATCCGCGTGCCGACGGGAACGATATCGTCGATGAAGATCACCTGACAGCCGCAGGCGTTGTTGGTCGCGGCGAGCAGCATACCCTCGCTCGTCACGCCGGAGAAGCGTGCGCTTTCGAGGTTCGCGACCACGATGATCTTCCTGCCGGTCAGCTCTTCGCAGGTGTAATCGTGCTTGATGCTCGAAACGATCACGCGCTCGCCGACGCCGTCGTCCAGCGTGAGCTTGAGACAGTTGTTCGATTTGCGGATCTCCTGCGCCTTGACGATCTTGCATACGCGCAGATCGATCTTATCGAAAGTATCGATATTGATCTTTTCTTCAAGGATCGGCGCGACTGGATCTGGCTCGCCGTATTCCTTTTTCGGCTTCTCTTCGACAATTTCCTCAACGGGAGCGGCTTTTTCTTCCTCCGTCTTCGGCGTGGAGAAATCCAGAAGCCCGACGTAACGCTCCTTATCAACCGCGTAAAGGAACAGATAAAGTCTCGGCCCTTTCTCCTTATCGATCAGAAGCTTGTACACGTTCTTGAAGAAATCGCCCTGATACTTCTTGAGCGTTTTCTCGTCGAGATCAAATCCGAAGACAAGCTTCGGGATATCGTAAAGCTCTGTGTTGAGCTTGTCGAGATCGTAGTCGCCCGCGATCAGATACGCGTGCAGCAGATCGATCTCTTTTTTCGCGTCGCCGTCCAGCGTCTCGTAAACGTCCCAATTGCGGGTCGCGCGCAGCTTGTTGACGCTCTCGGGCGAGCAGGTCTCGAGCCAGAATTTCGCGCGGTCGAGACGGTCGGCGAACTGCGCGTATTTATACGGCGTGCCGATCTTCTCAAACACAGTCTCAAGCATCGGCACGTTGAAATCCACGACCGAGCCGAGCTGCACGAGCAGACTCATGGGAACGGTGTTGATCTCGCGTCCCTCAACGACCGCGTTATACATGATCGCCTTGTGCGCGTCGCTCGCCTCGCCCGACTTCACGGCGTTATACATTTTATCGAACTCGAAATACTGCCGCAGAATGCCGTCGTCAAAGCAGAAATCAAACGCCTTGAGAGGTTCGGTTCTCGAATACAGCCAGAGAATGACCTCAGGCTCGTAGATCTTCAGCAGCGTTTCTGGTGTGAGGTTGAGTCCCGAGGAGCCGGACATTTTGCCCGTGGTTCCCTTGATGCCGATGAACTCATAGCCCTGGAATATGGGCGGCTCATAGCCGAATATCGCCCTGGAGATATCCTTGCTCGTGTCGTAGCTGCCGTGTGGCGAGGCGTGATCCTTGCCGCCGGGCTCGAAATCGACGCCCTCATACATCCAGCGCATGGGCCAGTCGATCTTCCATGCAAGCTTGCAGTTGAAATCCTTTGTAAAATCAAAGGTGCCGCAGTGGCCGCAGTCGCATTTATATTCCGCGACCGTGCAGTCGTCGGAAAGGCTCGTGACAGTCGTGGTGTCTCTGCCGCACTCGGGGCAGTAGATGCTCACGGGGTAATACGCCTCGCGCTCGCCCTCCGCCGCGTCCTGCGTGCGGTGCGAGTCGAGAATATCGAAGATCTCGCCGCGGTGCTTCAGCGCGTGGATGATGTGCTCGACATATTTGCCGCTGCGATACATGCGCGCCTGATAGCGGTAATCCATCTCGATGCCGAATTTTTCGATCGAGCGCATGAACTCGTTCTCGAAATACTCGGCGTAGGTTTTTTCTTCCGTTCCGGGGAACGGATTTTTCACGTCGATATACGGGAAGCCGATATACTTTTCCATATCGCCGTCGACCTTCGCGACGTTGACCGGGATCTTTCTGACGCGGTCAAACTCGTCCCACGAAAACAGAAGGCGCGCCTTTTTGCCCATTTTGCGAAGGGCGCGCACGACAAAATAGCTCGTCGCGATATCGCGGAAATTACCGATATGAATCGAGCCCGACGGACTGATGCCCGCCGCGCAGACGTATTCTTCTTTTTCGGGATTGCGCGCGACGATACGCTGCGCAATTTCTTCTGACCAATGCATAGCTTCGACCTCCCCGTCGGGTTATCTTGAAATGGAAACGATCTTATAGGAAGAAATACCGCCGGGCGCTTCCACCTCGACAACGTCGCCTTCTTTATGACCGAGCAGAGCCTTGCCGACGGGAGAATCGTCGCTGATACGCCCCTCGAGCGGATCGGCCTGCGCGAAGCCGACGATCTGGTATTCGAGATTCTCATCGAATTCCTCGTCATAAACGACGACCTTCGAGCCGACGTGCACAACGTCGTTTGTAAGGCTGCTCTCATCCACGATCTTGACGTGCGCGAGCATATACTCGATCTCGGCGATACGCGCCTCAAGCTTGCCCTGATCGGACTTCGCTTCGTCATACTCGCTGTTTTCGGACAGATCTCCGAAACTCTTCGCCTCTTTGATCTTCTCTGCGATATCCGCTCTGCCGGTGGTTCTAAGCTCTTTCAGCTCCTGTCTGAGGGCTTCTTCGCCCGCAGCGTTGAGAATAAATTCGTCAGCCATTGAAAAAACTTCCTTCCGAAATGATTTTTTTACGAAGTATTATTATACATAGTATATTCGGAAAAGTCAAGAAAAGAAAGACAAATTCTGCGCAATGAAAATGAAATCAAAATGGGATCAAGGTAACCACTGATTAATTCACATCTGAAGATTCGGCACGCACCTTGCTTGCATCTTCTCCGTCATATCGTCCAAAAATCCCTTGAAAGGCGACAGCCTTCCTGCGGTCTTTTTGAACAATCTGACGAAAAATCTGACGGC
>JAFRPB010000161.1 GCA_017429345.1 Clostridia bacterium
CCTCGCGAAATGCGTCAGGCATGAGAGGGAAACGCCTTTCAGGGCGAATGTGTAATTCGCGTTTTCGAGCGCCCTCGGGCGGGGCGAGGAGGTCAGCCATTCAAGCGCTTTCGCTCTTGCGGCCGCGTCATTCGCAAACAGCGCCGACGCGTCGGCGCAGGGATCGAAAACCGCCGCGGCAGCTGCGCAGACGGTCGCCGCTGCGTTCGGCGTGTGATTAAGAAGCCGCACGGGCTCGCCGTCGCTGTTTGCGGGCAGAGCGGCAAGCAGCTCGGCGGGGAAGGGCTTTTCGGTCTTCTTTTCGGCGCGGGTCTCAAAATCCGTCATGATCCCCGGCGTAAGACGGCGCGCCTGTTCGGCAAGGCTTTGTCCGATCGCGCGCAGCTCCGCGAAAGAGGAACCTCTGCCGTAAAGCATCTGGGTGAGCATATTCAGAAATTCCCTCGCGTTGACGGTGCAGTAAAAATTGCTGTGAAGGCAGTAGGGCAGAACGAAACGCGCGTCCTCCTTCGGCACGCCGAGAGCGCAAAGACGGGCGTAATCGGCAAACAGCGACCGCATTCCCGTCTCATAAATACCCATCGTTTCATCGGAAAGACCTTCGGGAATGAAAAATCCGCTGTTTGTGAAATCAACATATCTGCGTGACTTGACAGTAAAGGAAGCAAGACGGAATTCGATCAGGAACTGCTCGGCGAAAACCGAGATGTTTTCAAAGGCGAGATTATATACGCAATGCTCGATCGTGGAATTGTGCCCGGACTGCGTGACCTTGTGGATCAGATTCGCGTTCTTCGCGGGATCGGTCGAGGCGTTGAAGATCTCGGTCGCGGTGCCCTCGCGCGTGGAGATCCTGCCTGCGCAGGAGGGGATCGTTTCTCCCGAATCGGAGAGGCCGAGGATCACGGCCTTCGGGGTGAAAACGTCGTTCATAAGAATAGATCCTTTCTCTTTTTTTATCATTTTAACATATCGAACGGTGATATGCAACGGTATTTTTTCGGCGTTGACCGCTGTTTTGCCGTCACGGACGCGCGCGTCCGGCGGGATTGCGATAAAATTTAATTATAATACTGAGAAAATGCGATTTTTCTCTTGTAGTCTCCGATATAAAGTGTTATAATATTATGAAAATGTTTAATAATAACGTTTTATACACAGAAAAGAGGCGTCCCGGTATGGTGGTTTTGTTCGCGGCGGACGGAACGGAAGAAATCGAAGCGATCGCGGTTTATGATTTTCTCAAACGCGGCGGCGTCGACGTCCGCACGGTCGGCGTTCCCGGAAAATCCGTATGTATGTCTCACGGTCTTCGTATGGAGTGTGATCTTGCGGCTGTTGAACTTGCATCCTGCGGCGAGAGGATCGACGGCGTTATTCTGCCCGGCGGCATGCCCGGCACGCTGAATCTTGAGCTTTCCCCGATCGTGCTTGACGCGGTTCGCGCAGCGGCGAAAGAAAACAGGCTGACCGCGGCGATCTGCGCGGCGCCCACGATTCTCGGTCATCTCGGCCTGCTTGAAGGGAAGAACGCGGTCTGTTATCCCGGTCATGAGAAGCATCTGAAAGGCGCGGTTTTATCATCCGAATCCGTTGTGAGCGACGGTAACGTCATCACTGCGAAGGGCGCGGGCGTCGCGCTGGAATTCGCAGCGGCGATTCTCGATTATTTCCGCGCGGATCCCGACGGCGATACGGAGAAGCTTCGTACTTCCTGCGATGTTCTTCGCCTGATCCAATATCCCGTATGAAAGACGTAAGACCGCTGAAAAGGCAGCTTCGCGAGGAATGCCTGCGAAGACGCGACGGGATCGAACCCGCCCGACGCGAGCAGATGAGCAGGGAGATCTGCGATATTCTGACGCGTCTGCGCAGCTTTGAGACCTGCGATACGCTGCTGACTTATGTCTCGTTCGGTTCCGAGGTGTCGACGTTCCCGATCATCGAATACTGTTTCTCCGTCGGTAAAACCGTCGCCGTGCCGAAGTGCGAAGACAGGCGGAAAATGGAGTTTTATATCATCACGTCTTTTGCGGATCTGAAAAGAGGAAAATTCGATCTTCTCGAGCCGGATCCGTCAAAGTGCCGCCCGGTCAGGGAATTCAGAAATACGTTCTGCCTGATACCGGCGCTCAGCTTTGATAAATACGGCAACAGGCTCGGGTACGGCGGAGGATTTTACGACAGCTTCATCTCGGATTTTCCGGGAACGCATATCGGGCTTTGTTTTAAGGAATGTCTCATGAGCGAGCTGCCGAGCTGCAGACATGATGTGAAATGCGACAGCATATTGACAGAAAAAGGTATTATTCTATGCCGGAAGTAAGAGGATTGATTCAGAATGGAAAACAATAATCAGCCGAAAAACAACGACCAGGCGACCAGAAAGTTCGACGCGGTGCCGATCTCAAAAGACAGACGGACCCCCGGCAGCGTCAGCAACGCGCCGACGCATCGTTATATCTCATCGGGATCGGCTCAGAAGAAGACCGTCGCGGCTCAAAACGGCGGCGCTCCTTCGAACGCTTCGCCTGCCGGAGCGAACAGGGCGGCGCAGCCCGGCGGCAGCAAAGCCGTCTCCGGCGCGAGACCCGCCCCCGCGAACAGAGCGCCCGGTAACGCCGATAATAAAAACAAAAGCGCCGCGCAAAAGAAAAAGCCGGTGAAAAAAAAGTCGGAGAAATCCCGCGAGCTTCGGCGGAAATATCGCCGCAGACGTATTGTGCGCCTTTTCTGCCTGCTGGTCGTCGCCGCATTATCCGTGACGGTATCCTATTTTACGATCATATGCGTCAACGATATTCTTGCCATGAACCGCTCTACGGATAAGGTTTCCGTTTCGGTCAACGATAAAATGACGACCGACGAGGTCATTGACCTGCTTGCGCAGAAAGAGCTGATCAAGAACCCGAAATTCTGCAAGCTGTTCGCGCAGATCCGCGGTTATGACAATATTAAATACATTACCTCGGTCTATGAGCTTCAGGCGAGCTACGGTCTTGAAAAGCTGCTGATCAGCATGAGCAAGAACGCCGCCTCAGCCGAAACGGTCACGCTCAGTTTCCCCGAGGGATACAATATCGAGCAGATTTTCGAAAAACTCGAAACAAACGAAGTGTGTTCCTCAGCGAGCCTTCGCGCCACCGCGCGTGAAATGGATTTTTCCGAGGAGTTCCCGTTCCTCAAGCAGATCCCGAACAAGGATCAGCGATATTATCTGCTGGAAGGGTATCTCTATCCCGATACCTATGAATTCTATATCGGCGAGAACGCGGCGAGCGTTATCAAGAGATTTTTGACGAACTTCGAGAATCACTGGTCCGAGGAATTTGACAACGCGGCGGCCAAAATGGGCAGAAGCGTAGATGATATCCTGAAGATCGCCTCGATCATTGAAAAAGAGGCGTACGGAAAGGATCAGATGTATAAGATCTCCTCGGTGCTGCATAACCGTCTCAACAGCGGCAGCGACGAGTTCCGTTATCTGCAGTGCGATTCCACCTCGAAGTATATTTCCTATATCCCCGAAACGGTTCTCTCCGGAGATCAGCGGATTCTTTATACGAAATATTACGACACGTATCAGTGCGTCGGGCTTCCCGCCGGGCCGGTCTGCAGCCCAGGCGCGCAGGCGATCAAGGCGGCGCTCGATCCCGAGAGCACGGATTACTATTACTTCAGACACGACGTTAACAAAAAGATCTATCTTGCCACGACGAAGGCGGGGCACGACCGCAACGGTGAAGAGGTGCTGCGCGTGAACGCCAGAGCGAAGAACAACAACGGCTGATCAAGAGGTAAAACAATGTCGGATAGCTTTAAGGTTTGCAGAGTCGGTGAAGATCGGTATGACGAGCTGATGCAGATGATGGATCTGTCTTTCGGCTTCGTCGAGACGGACAGCGTACCGTTTCTGCAGCTTCTGCCGAAGCTTTATAAAAAACAGTACGCCCCCTGGCAGAACAATATGTGCGTGCTCGAAAAGGGGAGACTGCGCTCCGCGATCGGGATCTACTATCAGCAGATGGACGTGTGCGGCGAGCTTCTGAAGGTCGGCGGCATCGGCAACGTCTGCGTGCATCCTGACGCGCGCGGCAAGGGGTATATGCAGAAAGCGCTCGGCGCGGTCGTCGAGGAAATGAAGCATAACGATACGGATTTTTCCTTTCTTGACGGTCACCGTCAGCGTTATGCGTATTTCGGCTACGAGGGCGTCGGCGCGATGGTCTGTATCGGCGTGGACGTGCGCAATATCCGCCATGTTTTCGGCGCTGCATATCAACCCGAAATGGAAATCGTTCCGATCGAAGAGAACGACGCCGAAACGCAGCTTCTCGTGCGCATCAACGACAGCTTTCCCGTGCATTCCGTCAGGGATCCGAATTCGGTCGTCGATCTTCTGCACTCGTGGAACAACACGGCTTATAAACTGCGTAAAAACGGCGAGACGGTCGGGTATTTTGTACTCAGCCGCGACGATGTGAACGTGCCCGAATTCCGTATGGTTTCCCCCGAGTATATTCCGGAGGCGGTCGCGGCGATCGTGCTGCCCCGTTCGCAGATGCGGGCGAATTTCAGCTTTCCCGCCTGTTATACGGATTATTACGATTATCTTTCCTCTGTCGGCTCGACGATCAGCGTGAACGCGTCTCTGCGTATTTCGGTATATAACTATCGCAGGACGCTTTCCGCGTTCTTCCGTGCGAAGGCGCTGGAGACGGTCATGCCCGACTGTGAGGCGACGGTTCTCGTTCACGGTATCCGTGCGGACGAGAATCTGAAGATCCGGGTGAAGAACAACGTTCCCGAGGTGGCGCTTTGCGACGATCCGCCGGATATCGAGCTCGGGCATCTTGAGGCGGCGCTGTTTTTCTTCGGTTTCCGTTCTCCCGCAAGACAGCGTGTTCCGGCGCTGTGTCCGTGCCTGCCGATTCCGGCGTTTCTGCTTTCGCCCGATCACGTCTGAGTAAATGATAAAAAAATAAAAAAAACTCTTGCAATTTAAAAACATATATGATATTATATGTTGTAATTTTAACCTGACCGAAAGAGGTGGAACGAAATGAAAGACGGAATTCATCCCGCTTACAAGCAGACGGAAGTCAGATGTGCCTGCGGCGCTGTATATACGACCGGTTCTACAAAAGAGAATATTCGCGTTGATATCTGCTCCAAATGTCATCCTTTCTTTACCGGCAAGCAGAAGCTCGTCGATACCGGCGGACGTGTTGACAGATTTAAAAAGCGTTATAGTTTGGATAAATAATGATTTGAAACACAGCATCTGTTTTATCCTGTATCGTTTTAAAGGTGGCTTTTCCGAAACAAGAAAGGAAAGGTCGCCTTTGAAGCTGTAATTGACAAAGTATCCCGATCGATCCGCGACCGGCATATCAGAGGCTTTCCGGGCGGAATACAATACGGTTAACGGAGGCCAATTATGTCGGAGTACGAAACCGTGCTTGCCGAGAGCGTCGGCGAGATTGAGGTCAAAAAATCAAAATTCATCGCCCGTCTTGCGCCGGTATCGTGCGCGGCTGAGGCAAGAGAATATCTTGATCTTGTCAGAAATAACAATAAAAGGGCGAAACACAACGTGCACGCTTTTCGTCTTATGAACGGGGGCGTCGGTTTTTCAGACGACGGCGAACCGCAGGGGACCGCCGGCAAACCCGTGATGGATGCGCTCTCCGGCTCCGGTCTTGTGAACGTTGAGATCATTGTAACGCGCTATTTCGGCGGTATTCTGCTCGGGACCGGCGGTCTTGTCAGGGCATACGGCGACGCGGCGAAGGCTGCGCTTGACGCCGCCCGGCCTGTTACGATGCAGAGCGTGAAGGAATTTTCCGTTTCACTTGATTACAGCCGTTACGGAAGAGTTAGCGCGCTCGTTCCGGAGTTCGGCGGCTGCGTCGAGGATACGGTTTATAAAGAGAATATCGAGTTGGCTTTCTATATTCCGGATGTGCGCGTCGAAGCATTTTTATCCGCTTTGTCGGAGCTGACGCTCGGCGCGGTCGCGCCTGTTCGGACCGGCGAAGGGTACAGAGTGAAATAATAAAACGGAGTGATCGTATGGATATTTCGATTCGTGAAAGACAGCTGATTTACGAAAAAGAGCATCTGTCTTCGAATGCGACGCTTTGTTCCGTGACAAAGGGGAGAGTGAGGGAAGAGATTCCCTGCCCGGTGCGTACGGATTTTCAGCGCGACCGCGACCGTATCATTCACTGCAATTCGTTCCGCAGACTGAAAGACAAAACGCAGGTTTTTCTTTCGCCCGAGGGAGATCATTACCGCACAAGGCTGACGCATACGCTTGAAGTCGCGCAGATCGCCCGCACGATCGCCAGGGCGCTTCGCCTGAATGAGGATCTGACCGAAGCGATCGCGCTCGGGCACGATCTCGGTCATACGCCCTTCGGCCACGCAGGGGAGCGGGCGCTGAACCGCGTTACGCCCGGCGGGTTCCGCCATTATGAGCAGAGCCTGCGAACGGTCGATTGTCTCGAACACGGCGGGCAGGGCCTGAATCTTACATATGAGGTCAGAAACGGCATCCTGTGCCATACCACCGGTCCCGAGGCGGAAACGCCGGAGGGTCGTATCGTGAAGACGGCGGACAGGATCGCGTATGTGAATCATGATATCGACGACGCGGAACGGGCCGGCGTGATGAGCGAGGAAGATATCCCCGCAGGCATCCGCGCGGTACTCGGCGGAGATAAATCGGCGCGGTTCGACAGACTCGTGATTTCTGTGATCGAAAACAGCGGCGATCAGATCCGCATGTCGGCCGAAGTGTACGAGGCGTTTGAAGAGCTGCACCGCTTTATGTTCAAAAAAGTATATACCAACCCCGTCTGCAAGGGCGAGGAGGGGAAAGCGGAGGCTCTGATCGAGGCGCTGTATTTATTCTACACCGCGAATTGTGAAAAATTACCCGAATTTTATCGGCGGATCGCCGAAACCGACGGGGCGGGCAGAGCTGCCTGCGATTATATCGCCGGTATGTCGGATCGGTTTGCCAAAAACGCTTATATGAAACTGTTCGTGCCCAGTTCGTGGGAGGAATAGCAGTAAGACTTAAAGTTGGTGTAAAAAATGGCGCAGCGCTTATCAGATGATTTTCTTCGCCTTGTGCGTGAAAAAAACGATATCGAATCCACGATTGCGCCTTATGTTTCGCTGCGTCGGAGCGGACGCAACCTTGTCGGGTTGTGTCCGTTTCACGGCGAGAAAACGCCTTCGTTTACCGTTTATACCGACCAGCAGCATTATTACTGTTACGGCTGCGGCGCGGGCGGCGACGTAATCACGTTCACCAAAAACATACAGAATCTCAGCTTTTACGACGCCGTAAAGGTGCTTGCCGAGAGAGCGGGCCTGCGTATGCCCGAGAATTATGCCGACGACGGTATGGACAAGCTTCGGCGGCGGTGTCTGGCCGCGAATCGTGAAGCCGCGAGGTTTTTCTACGAGTGTCTCAAAAGCGAAAAAGGCAGGGAGGGGCTGCAGTATCTGCGCTCGCGCGGACTGGATGCGTCGATCATATCGCATTTCGGGCTCGGGTTTGCGCCGAACGAGTGGGACAGCCTGAAAAAGCACCTGAACGAAAAGGGGTTTCGAAACGACGAACTCGAACAGTTCAACCTTGTGCGGAAGTCACAGCGCGGCACTTACTACGATGCGTTCCGCAACCGTGTGATGTTCCCGATCATCAACCTGCAGGGCGACGTGATCGCATTCGGCGGCCGCGTCATGGACGACTCGAAACCGAAGTATCTGAATTCATCGGATACCGTAGCTTTCAGAAAACGGCAGGGGCTTTTTGCGCTGAATTTCGCAAAGAACAGCTCGGAGAAAACACTGATTCTGTGTGAAGGGTATATGGACGTCATTTCTCTGCACCGATTCGGCTTTACCAATGCCGTCGCAGGGCTGGGAACCGCGCTGACGGAAGAGCAGGCAAACCTGATCTCCCGTTACGCGGAAGAGGTCTATATTTGTTACGACGCCGACGAAGCGGGGCAGAAAGCGGCGAGACGGGCGATCGAAAGTCTCGGCAAGGTCAATGTGAAGATCAAAGTCATTCGTTTGTCCGGCGGAAAGGATCCCGACGAAATTCTGAATAAAAACGGCGTCGAGTATATGCGAAGGCTATTGAGCGGCGCGATGAACGATACCGAATTCAGGCTCACCGGGGCAAAAAAAGGGTTGGATCTTTCCGTCAACAACGATAAGGTCGTGTATACGAACGCCGCAGCGGAAATTCTCGCTTCGATCCCGAATCCGGTGCAGCGCGACGTCTATCTCTCCGCCGTCGCGGAGGACGCGGGCGTCAGCAGAGACGCGCTTTCGGCGCAGGTGGAACGCATCCGAAGAAAGAAAAAAACGAAAGAGGATCACGCCCGCTTTGACCGTATCGTCAAAGAGACGGTCGGAACGACGCGCACGCCGATTTATCCGGAGGGCGTCAGCGGGGGAAGAAAAAACGCGGAAGAACGGTTATTGTCATGCCTTTTGAGAAATCCCGATTTTTGCAGACAGGTTTCCGGGGAGATCGGGCCGCAGGATTTTGCTTCACCGCTGAACGCGAAGATCTATTCGGTCATTCTCGAAAAGAGCGAAACGTCTTCGCCCGCGGACGTGCATACGTTTTCGCAGATGCTCGCGGATGAAGAAATAGGGTATGTATCCTATCTCGACGCGTCCGACAGAGTGCTCGCGAACACGGTCGCCGAATGCCTTGACTGTATCGCGAAGATAAAAAGCGACGATTCCGGCGCGCAGGAGGAAGACCCCGGAAAATGGGATAACGAAGAGTTTTTGAAACAGATCGAACGCATCAGAAACGAAAAAAAATAACTGCCGTATTACGGCGGAATGTGAGGGACGGATATGGAGAATCAGGAAAGAAAATCGGGCTTCAGGGCTTTGATTGAAAAGGGAAAGGCAGCCGGCGGAAAGCTTACCGCACAGGAGATCGACAAAGCGCTTGAGAGCGAGGATCTTGCGGACGTCGACAAGCTGTACGAAATGCTTGAGGCGAACAATATTCAGATCATCGACGATATGTCTCAGATGTCGCTCGACAATCTCAATTTTGACACAAAGATCGACAAAGATTATATGGACGAGGACGACAACGAGACGCAGAGCATCGTTATGGACGATCCCGTCAAGGTATATCTCAAAGAGATCGGCAAGGTGCCGCTGCTCACCCCCGAGGAGGAGATCGATCTTGCCGTGCGCATCAAGAACGACGGCGATCCCGCTGCGAAGCGCCGGCTTGAGGAGGCGAACCTTCGTCTCGTGGTCAGCATCGCGAAGCGCTACGGCGGCAGAGGGCTTTCTTTCCTTGATCTGATCCAGGAGGGAAATCTCGGCCTGATCAAGGCGGTCGAAAAGTTCGACTACAGCAAGGGCTTCAAATTCTCGACCTACGCGACCTGGTGGATCCGTCAGGCGATCACGAGAGCGATCGCGGATCAGGCGAGAACCATCCGCATTCCCGTACACATGGTCGAAACGATCAACAAGGTGAAAAAAGCGAACAGCGCTCTTCTGCACAGAAACGGCAAGGAGCCGACGGATGAGGAGATCGCGAGAGAGACCGATATGTCCGTGGAAAAAGTGCGCGAGGTACTGCGTGTCTCGCAGGATCCCGTCTCTCTCGAAACGCCCATCGGCGAGGAGGAAGACAGCCATCTCGGCGATTTCATTCCCGACGACGAGGCTCTTGCGCCGCAGGACGCCGCTTCGCAGCTTCTGCTCAAGGAGCAGCTGAACGCCGTTCTGAAGACGCTGACGCCCCGTGAGGCAAAGGTCCTTACGCTTCGTTTCGGACTCGAGGACGGGCATCCCCGCACGCTTGAGGAGGTCGGCAAGGTCTTCGACGTTACCAGAGAGCGTATCCGTCAGATCGAGGCGAAAGCCCTGCGCAAGCTCAGACATCCGCAGCGCAGCAAAAAACTGAAGGATTTCCTCGATTAAGAGATTTTATATCGGTTGAACAGGCTCCCGCGGCGAAAAAGCGGGAGCCTGTTTTTGATCTTTAGGAAAGACTCTGAATGCTGTTCAATACGGATACGGAAAGTGCGCGGGAACGCCGTATGATCGGCGCGAATACTTGACAATATAGCCCGTATATGATAATATTTATAAGGTTAATTAAAAGGATACGGTGATAATTATGTCTGAAATTCTGATTACCGGCGGCGCGGGATATATCGGCTCTGTGCTGACGCCGCGCCTTCTCGAGCTCGGGCACGAAGTAACGGTATTGGATAATTTTCTGTATAAACAGACGTCTCTTCTCGACTGCTGCAAATACACGGGGTTTCATATCATCAACGGCGACTGCCGCAATGAAGAAGTCCTGAAAAAGGCTATGGACGGCAAGGAGTTTATTTTTCCGCTCGCCGCGATTGTCGGTTTCCCCGCATGCCTGAAGGATGAGGTCGCCGCGCGCACGCTGAATCTCGGCGCGGTGGAATCCCTGCTGAAGCTTCGCGAAAAGGGGCAGAAGATCATTTATCCCTGCACCAACAGCGGTTACGGGCTCGGTCAGGGACAGGCATACTGCACGGAAGAGTCACCCATCGCTCCGGTCTCGCTTTACGGGCAGACAAAAATGGCGGCTGAGACGGCGGTGCTTGCAGCGGGAGACAGCGTTACGTTCCGTTTCGCCACGCTCTTCGGCGCGTCGCCTCGTATGCGTATCGACCTTCTCGTCAACGATTTTGTGTATCGCGCGGTGTTCGACGGCGCGCTTGTGATCTTTGAAGGTCACTTTATGCGAAATTATCTTCATGTGCGCGACGCGGCAAACGCGTTTATATTCGCGACGGAGCATTTCGAAGAGATGAAAGGGCAGACCTATAACTGCGGTCTGAGCGACGCGAACCTCTCGAAGCTCGAGCTGTGCGCGAAAATCAGGGAATACCTGCCGAAGTTTACGTATATCGAAGCGCCGATCGGCGTCGATCCGGATAAGCGGAATTATCTTGTGTCGAACGAAAAGATCGAAAAGCTCGGCTTCCGGCCGCAGTATTCGCTCGACGACGGGATCAGGGAGCTGATCAAGGTCTATTCGATCATCAAAAATTCATTTTACGGGAATGTGTGATTTATGGAACTGATCTGCGTTCTTGAGCCGGATTTCTTCTTTCCGGACGACCGCGGGACGCTGACGCAGATTACGCGCGGCGGTTATACCCAGATCAATGCGGTATATACGAAAAAAGGAGCCGTTCGCGGCAACCGTCATTATCACAGATCCACCAAAGAGGCCTTTTATATCATACGCGGCAGAGTCCGCGTTACGGCGCGGCGCGGCGACGAGATACAGCAGGCCGAATTCAGCGACGGAGATTATTTCCGCATCGACGAATATACGGAGCATACGTTTGAGTATCTGGACGATACATATCTCGTCGTTCTATACACCTCACCGGTCGAGAAAGAGGACGGAACGAAGGATATCGTCGATTACGTTCCGGGGGAGGACGCGAAATGAGCGAAAAACGCAGTCTTTCCGTCGTGATCACCGCCTACGACGAGACGGATTCCCTGCGCAGGGTTTTCGATAAGCTTGACGCGGTCGGCGGGGCGGACGAATTTCTTTTTGTGCTGGCGCGGAGGTGTTCTCTCGACTGCGCCCGGACCGTGAAGGAGATCTGCGATGAAAAGCCGTACTGCCGCCGGATCGTGCAGACGGGTTACGGCTTCGGCAACGCGGTGCGCGAGGCGATCGACAGCGTGCGCGGCACGCATATGCTGTATTGGACCGCCGACAGCGGCGCCGCCGACCCCGAGATCTTCCCGGAGCTGCTGCGGCTTTACAACCGGTATCCCGATAAGATCATCACAACGAGCCGCTGGCTTGACGGCGAAGGATATCGCGGATATACCCCGGCCAGAAAGCTGATAAACTATGTGTCTCAGAAGACGTTCCGACTGATGTTCCGCTCTCAGCTTACGGATTTTACGAACATCATTCAGATAGCGCCGGTTGATATCTATCGGCGGATCCGGTGGGAACAGACGGATTTCTCCTTCAACGCGGAAATGATGTTCAAGCTTGTGAAAGCCGGATGCGAATTCATTGAGGTGCCGAGCAGAAATGTAGAGCGCACCGAGGGAAAAAGCCATACGACGCTGCGGGAGCTCGTCAGGTATTATCCCGTCATATGGAAAATATTTCTGTCGGCGAAAGACGATGTGATCGCGCCGCCGGACGAGCGGACGGCGATAAAAGAATAATTTCTGCGCGCCATGCTGATAAGGGCGCGGAACAGTCCAGCGGAGGAAAGCGTTGTGAAAAATATCTATTTTGTTCAGGTCGGTTTTGCTTTCGACGGCTCGGTGTATCTGCC
>JAFRPB010000162.1 GCA_017429345.1 Clostridia bacterium
AAGCGTTTCAACGCCCACGAAAATTTCAACGCCGTTGAGCCGAGCTTTCCAGTCTGCGATCGGCATCGCACTGTCGTTCGATGAAAAACGCGGGGTTACGGTGATCGAGTCGACCAGCTTCTCTTCGTTCCACGTGATCGGGTCGAAGCCGAATTGATAGCACTGGTCGAGGTCGCGCATCAGTCGGACGGAGAGCTCGATATCGTGGCCCCATTTTTTCTCCGCTTCTTCGACGATCTTCGCGGTGTCCCGTATATATTGGTTCATGATGCCGACGATCTCGTTCGTGTCGGCGTTAATGTAATCGAAGCAGTAGATCTCGCGCATGAAGTCAAGCTCCAGGCCGTATACGTCATAATGCAAAAGCTGCTCTTTTGTGTAATCGAGCATCAGATGACGGATCTCGGGCACCGCGTAATCAACGCAGTGACGGTAATAGCCGTATTCCTCGCCGATCGTCCAGCCGTTAGCTTCCGCGATATAAAACAGCTCGCCGCGCAGCTGACTCGTATCGGGATCAGGATCGTGGCAGTCGTTCATCCGCAGCGTCAGCCACGGGCGAATATTGACCTCTTTGCATTTTTCGATCCATTTAGCGAAAATATCGATCTTCTGCTCGTTATAAAACGCGTTCAGACCGGAATAGTTGGAATAATCCACCGGATTGCCGTGCTGCTCGGTCTGCCCGTAAAGATCGCCGCGGAAGGTCATAACGTTCGTCGGCACGTCCGAGCTCTGGCAAAAGATATTGAACAAAAGATCCGTCACGCCGGAATCCGCATAGTTCATTACATATTCATTCAGACTTTCGTCGTCGAATCTGCCCTCTTTCGCAAGGTCGTTCCAGAATCTCCACCAGTGAGAATCGTCGGCGTTGATGATGAGTCTGTTCTTCTTAGACACGTTGTCAAGTCCTTTCGTTTCGGTGATCTTATTCTCGTACGGGTGGTCATACCGTTCGGGCAGCGTGTCCGATACTGCGAAAACGACAAGGGGAACGATCATCACGGCTGAAAGAATGATCCCCAGCGCTGCGATCGGCTTTTTATCCGTTGCCCTGAGAAACGTAACGATCAGCAGAACAATAAAAAACACCGCATAGAGGCAGCACATGATCGCAGCTGCAAGAGCTGCTTTCCTCGCCCCGAGGATCACGTTGTTGATCAGGAACGTCAGCGCGAACGCGAGAACGAGAAATCCGGCGAACGCGATCAGCGCTTTGATAACAGGCTTTTTCTTTTCCGTCAGAAAGGCATTCATATAAATAAGAACGCCGCAGCCGAGCGCGAGCACGGCGACGCTCAGACAATACAGGACCGGGTTCCAGTTGATAAAATACCGCATGAACATACGGATCCCGCCGGAACAGATGAGGATCGCAGCGAAAACGTAAGACCAGGCGTTTGTTTTATTTATCGAATAGCTTTTGCTCATAAAGACATCACCTCGCAAAAAATCATAGCATAAAAAAGGCGGAAATGCAATCTCTGTTTGTCGGGCTTTGTGAAATTATATTGATTTTTCCTTAAAAATAAGTTACAATAAATTTAAGCGGGAAATGATCCCGTATCTGGTGAAACGGAGGAAAAAATATGAAAAAACCGACAATGGCGATCCAGCTGTATACGCTGCGCGACTTTATCCAGACCGCGGAGGATTTTGATTCAACGCTCGCGCGCCTCGAGGCAATGGGCGTCAAAGACGTGCAGATCTCCGCCATCGGCGATATCCCCGCCGAAACGCAGAGGGAGATCCTTGATAAGCACGGCATAAAGGTCTGCGTGACGCATAAAAGCTTTGACTGGATGGAGAACGATACAGATGGTCTGATCGCGCACCATAAGATCATCGGCTGCGACGCGATCGGTCTGGGCAGCGCGCCCGGAGAGTTCCGCGGCACCTATGCCAAGATAAAGGAATTCATCGACCGTGCGCAGGCGGTCGCCGAAAAGCTCGCCGCCGCAGGGATGACGTTCCAGTATCACAATCACGATTTCGAGTTTAAAAAGCTTGAAGATCGCGATTTTACCATGATGGATATGCTTCTTAGCGAGACCGATCCCGCTCTGTTCCGCTTTATCCCGGACGTTGCGTGGATCCACTACGGCGGCGCAGATCCGGTGGAGATCCTGAATAAAATGAAGGGCAGAGTAAAAGTTCTGCACTTTAAGGATTATATCGTCGATGCGGAAGGTCAGCGCCGTTTCGTCTCGCTGGGCAAAGGCAGGGTCGATCTTCACGCCTGCTATGAGGCCGCGTGCGAGCTGGAAATTCCCTTTATCGCGTACGAACAGGACTGCGACTGGGTCGACGGCGACGCGTTCAAGGCGACCGAGGAATCCTGGGCGTTCATGCAGAGCCTGCTTTGATCTATTTTCGATCCTGCCCCGATATTATAAAATTAAGGAGCTGACAGTATTATGTTGGGAAAAATCATCGCGTTTATCATGGCGATCCTCGCCCTGTTTTCATCTCTGTCGCAGGCAATTTCCCCGGAAGAACCGTCCCTCATGGAAGAACCCGTTACGAATTATACTTATGTTTTCGTGCACGGCCTCTCCGGCTGGGGCAGTTACGACATTCAGAATACGGTCGTTCCCTACTGGGGTATGCTCGGCGGCGATCTGATGAAGTATCTGAACAAGCAGGGCTTTCACTGCTATTCCGCCTCGGTCGATCCGATCGGCTCCGCGTGGGACAGAGCCTGTGAGCTTTACGCGCAGCTCAGCGGCACGCGCGTCGATTACGGCAAGGAGCACAGCGAACGCTGCGGACACGACCGCTACGGCAAGGATTATTCCCGCATTCGCCTGATCAAGGAATGGGACGAAGAAAACAAGATCAATCTGCTCGGACATTCCTTCGGCGGCGCGACGGTGCGCCTGCTGGCGGAGCTGATGGCGAACGGCAGCGCGGCGGAACGCGCTGCGACGGGGGAGGATACCTCGCCTCTGTTCACGGGCGGCAAAGCGGACTGGATCTACAGCATCACGACGCTTGCCGCGCCGCACAACGGCACCTCGTCCCTGACGATCGACGCGAAGCAGACCACTTCGACCGCCGAAACGCCGAAACAGTATGTTGAGGGCATGATGACGCAGGTGATCCCCGTCGCGACGAGAGACCCGATGCCCGATAAGGATATTTCGGATTACGCGCAGCACGATCTTTCCGTCGACGGCGCGCTCGCGCTGAACGAAACGATCTCCACCGTACCCGGGATCTACTATTTCTCCTACGCCTGCTACTGCTGCGTACAGAACGAAGACGGGACGTATTCGCCGGTCGAAAAGGATATGGAATCGCTGTTCCACCGCTCTTCGGACCTGATGGGCGCGTTCCTCGGCAAGACCGAGGGCGGGTATGAGCTTGACGAGTCGTGGTGGATGAACGACGGTCTTGTGAATACGATCTCCGCGCGTTATCCCTTCGATGCGCCGCATACCGATTTTGACGAAGACGATATCCGTCCCGGCGTATGGAACGTCTTCCCGGATCTGTACGGCGATCATATGTATCTGCAGGGAGAGCTGATGAAAACGAAGGACATTAAGCCCTTTTATGTCGATCAACTGAATCTGATCAACGGTATTCATTAAAAAGTCTATATTAAAGACGCTGTGGTGTTTCCTGTATAATGCCGCGGCGTCTTTTTTCAATAAGTTTTGCATATTATTTTATTTATGGCAGAAAAATAGGGATAAGATATTAAATATCAGGATCATGAAAATAAAAAATTTTAATTGACATATATGGTAAAAATATGATAATATAATAAATCTGATAATAGTATTTAAAATAGGAGAGTTTCGTTGCGCATTCTTGTGAAACAAATCATTTGCGTTGTATTATCGTTGTTGATGCTTTTGCCGACAGCGGTAGTTTCTGTGCGCGCAGCGGTGAGTTATCCCGAAGGTGTGACTGATGAGCAGATCACAGTGAGCATTGAGAAAACAGATGTGCTGATCCGATCGGCGATGCCTGCGCTGACCGGTAAAACAGTCAGGCAATTAATTAATTCGCTGTTGTATTCCGATCAGAATATCACGAAGGTGTTTCAGTCTGCATATACTTCGCTTGAAGAATCAAAAGATACGTTGACCGGTCTCGGAATTGACGTCGGCACGGCCCGTCTTGCGGAAAGCCTTGCCGCCTATCCGACCGCGGCTGCTGCGCTTTCGGCAAGTCCGACATGGGCGGGCGTGGATCTGAGCGGTGTTGCATGGGGAGTGCAGTCAGATACGGATTTTGCCAATCTTATCGCCGCGATGCTCGAACCGTTTAACGACGTGTTATATATGCTGCTCTGCCAAGGCGAATATAAAGCTTCCGTGCTGACGCTTACCGGAGGAAACGGTTACGCTTCCGCCGTTCTTCCGTTGCTGCAGATGCTCGAATGCCCGGTAATAGTTCCGGACGCTGATTTTACTGCGCAGGCGGCTGCGAATAAAAACGCGATGATATACAATATCTCTGCGTCATTGCTTTCTTTGATCGATAAAATATCAAACGCGCCGGCGGATACACTGACGCGTCTTGTGCCTGTACTCGCGGAATATCTGCGCGGCGACGGTTTTGCGCATACGGTGACGGCGCTTGCGGAACCGATCTCGGTGCGTATCGGACCGTTCGGATATCTTTTTTCCGGCACGAAAATGCTGTCGTTCTATATGTTCCTTCAGGATCCGAATAAGTATTCGATGGATTTCAGCGAAAATCTGCCGAAGCTGCTGGAAGATGCGTCGATCCGATCAAACGGTCAGTCCTTTGATCTGCCGTGGATCGATCTTGACGCTTTTGCCGAATGCAAAGGGAATCAGAACGCCGCGTACATTCTGATGATGCGCTGGCTGATCGATCTTTTAAAAGAGAACAAAGACAAAATCCCGGCGTTTTCCGGCGCAGATTCAGACGGGGCAATAAGCGAGATTCTTGACGGTTTTATAAAAAAAGATACCGATGAGCTTATCATTATTCTGATTCGTCTGTTTACCGTAACTGAGGGCACACTGCTTGAATTTGAATGGAAAAGCGCTCCGTATACGCCAGGCGCGGTCGACTATACGCAAAATCTGACGCGGGATCATTTTCAGAAGGTTTATGAAGGAATCGACGCGTTGATCGACGAAGCGGTCGCGGATCTTTCCGATGAAAAGAGTATCGGCGAGATTCTGAAGAAGAAGATCTACACAAACGAGTTGATCACCTCTCTTGTCAAAGGGCTTTACGGAGCTATTCCGGCGGAAAGCGCGCAGGCGCTTGCGATGTTGGATATTCCCGCAGCGCCTTATCAGCTCGCGGAAGAGCTTTCCGGCGGAAATTTTGTTTCCGCCCGGGATACGCTTTATCGTTTTACGAACTGGAACGCGGTAGGTTCGGTATACTGGGGCTTTACGGACGGGAACAGAAAGGGTTTTCGCAGCGCTTTGGTCGGCGTTTTGCGTCCGTTCCGTCCGGCGCTTGAAATGCTGCTTGCGAACGGAGCGATTACGCTGTTTGACAGTCTGAATATTACCGGCGGCAACGGATATAATATCGCGGTGATCCCGCTTCTTGAAGCGCTCGGCTGTGACAACGCAAAAATCAAGACTTATCGGGATTATGCAGCCGGCAAAGGTACGGACGCGATTCTGACGGATATCATCGATCCGGTGCTCGATCTGATCGACGATATCGCTGAAAAGCCCGTGTATCATGTGATCCGTATTCTTCCGAATATTTTGTATTTTATCAACTCGAACGGACTCGCGCAATGCGTTTCGAATCTGATTGAGCCGATCAGACGTCTGTCAAAAGAATTCGGTCTGGATCTTTCCTCTCTGACCGGAGAGCTTGATAAGATCGGCAATATTGATCTTTATTCGGAAATTGAAAACGCAGTTGCGCAGCTCACAGACCGTAGCGATTTAAACCTCAAACTGCGCACGCCGGATCTACAGAAGCTCGCTTCGCTCGGCACGCTTGTTAAGCTGCAGAGCAAGAGAACGTATCTCGGCAATTTCGCTCAGATCGACACGGTACAGGCGGACGCGCCGGCGATCATGATCACCGTGCTGCGTTATATTGTCGAGCTTCTGCAGGATCCCGAGAATGCCGGTATGTTGGGAGAGCTGATGAGCGGCGGCGGCAGCGGAGGAAATCCGATGTTTTCGCAGTTTGCCGGCGGTATCGGCGGTGAATTCAACGAGATGACGGGCGATGAGCTCATCGAATGGCTGTATAAACTGTTCTTCCGAGAGCGCGCTACACTTGAAGTCGTTACGGGAGAAGAGTATATTCCGACGGTAATATATCAGGAAAAAAGAAAAACTTCTGATATCCTTAAACCTGTGATGAAGATAACAGTCACCGTCGTGCTCGTTGTACTCGTGCTGATTATCGAAAGAAAAAATATTGAGGATATGATATACCGGATCAAACGAAGAAAAGAAAGGAGGGATCGGGATGTTGGTGCTTAAAAACATCGTAAAGGATTACAAGGCGGGAGATTCGAGCGTTCGCGCGCTGAATGATATCAGCGTCAATTTTCGTGAAAGCGAATTCGTAGCGATTCTCGGTCCGTCCGGCTGCGGCAAGACCACGATGCTCAATATCATCGGCGGACTCGATCAGTATACGAGCGGAGATCTCGTCATTAACGGAAAGTCGACAAAAACATATACCGATGACGATTGGGATACTTACCGCAATCATTCCGTCGGATTTGTATTTCAAAGCTATAACCTGATCCCGCACCAGACCGTGCTCGCGAATGTGGAGCTTGCGCTGACGCTCTCCGGCGTTTCCAAAAAGGAGCGCCGTGAAAGAGCAGTCAAAGCGCTTGAACGCGTCGGTCTCGGCGAGCAGATCAACAAAAGGCCCTCGCAGATGTCCGGCGGTCAGATGCAGCGCGTTGCGATCGCACGTGCCTTGATCAATGACCCGGATATTATTCTCGCAGACGAGCCGACAGGAGCGCTCGACAGTGAGACGAGCGTGCAGATCATGGAGCTTCTGCGTGAGATCTCCGCAGATAAGCTCATCATTATGGTCACACACAACCCGGAGCTTGCGCATAAATACGCGAACCGCATCGTCAGCTGTCTTGACGGCAGGATTGTGAATGACAGCCATCCTTTCTTCCCTGAGAAGGAAGACTACCGTATAGAGAAGAAAAAGGAACTTGAAGAGCAGGCGAAGGGCAGAAAGCCATCGATGTCGATGTTCACGGCCTTTTCCTTGAGTATAAGAAATCTTGTTACGAAAAAAGGGCGCACTATTCTCGTCGCTGTAGCCGGAAGTATCGGTATCATCGGAATAGCGCTGATCCTCGCGCTTTCCAACGGAATCAATAATTATATCGATAAAGTCGAAAGCGACGCGCTGCTGCTGTTCCCGATGTCGATCGAGAAGGAAGCTGCAAATACGGATTCTCTGCTTGAGACCGCGCTCGGACTGAATCCGTTATTGGGCGTTGATCACGATACCGAAGACGCGGTATACGTGAATCAGTCTTTTTCGACGATGCTCAATACATTTGTCGCGCAGTCTTCTTCGAATAATCTCAAAAGTTTCAAAAAATATATCGACGACAATGCCGATCGGTTTAACTCGCTGTGTTATGATATACAGTTCAATTACGGCGTGGATCTGAATATTTACCGTGTCGATACGGGATCGAACATACAAGTAAATCCTTCGACTATGATGGACCAGATGAACGTACAGGATCAGATGGCAGGTCTTGAGGGATTTGTTGATCTGGATTCCTATACAAATTTATGGAAACAGCTTGTCGGTGATAACGATACGATCCTCGAGCATTATGATATTGTCTGCGGCAGAATGCCTCAGGCATATAATGAGGTAGTTCTGATCGTTGACGGAAATAACGAGATTAACGAGGTCATGGCATACGCGCTCGGTTTAAAAGATCAGAGCTCCATGATGTCGGATCTGATGAGCGCGCTCGCCGGAAGCGGACTTGAAACAGACCGGACGCGATACACCTTTGAAGAGATCCTGAATATGAAATATAAAATGCTGCTCAACAGCGACTATATGGTGAAAGACGAGCAGACAGGTCTTTGGGCGAGCATGAGGAACAATCCCATCTATGTGAACAGTATCATGGAAAACGGCGTTGATATCAGTATTGTCGGGGTGATCAAGCCGGCGAAGGATAATGTGCTTTCCGTCGGCACGGGATATATCGGTTATACCGCAGAGCTCATGGATTATGCGATTGAAAATAACCACAATTCCGAAGTCGTGAAGCAGCAGCTCTCCGATACGAAGATCGACGTGCTTACGGGCGAGGAGTTTTTCGAACTGAGCGTCAATGATTTCGATCTTGCCGATATTGATCTGACGCTGATTGATTTCAACAAGCTTGATATCACTCCGTTCCTTTCAATGGTCGAGGATATAGACCTGTCTCAGATCAATATTATGGACCTTGCCTCTTTGTTTGATTTTTCAGATATTACAGACCTGCAGAAGAAGCTTATGGAGGGATATCTGACCGATGAGCAGGTCATTGCCATGAAGCAGGCTTATATTGATACGATCAGCGCGGATCGGACGCTTGAAAACACATATAATATAATCGGTTACGCAGATCTTGACGCGCCGACCTCGATTTTTCTCTATCCTTTGGATTTCGACACAAAGGCGCAGGTCAATGAAATGATTGACTATTACAATAACAGCGTAACAGATGAAGGGCATAAAGAACTGACGATCAACTGCACGGATTACATCGGGATCATCATGAATCTTGCGACTCAGGCGATAAATATTGTAACCTATACGCTTATCATTTTTGTGGCGATATCTTTGGTCGTATCGTCTATTATGATCGGTATTATCACTTATGTTTCCGTGATTGAAAGAACAAAAGAGATCGGCATTCTGCGCAGTATCGGCGCGTCGAAGCGAGATATTTCCAATGTGTTCAACGCCGAGACGATCATCATCGGCTTTACGGCGGGAATGGTCGGTATTCTGACGACCGGTTTGTTGGAAATTCCGATCAATCTGCTGATGCGTCATTTCACAGGCGTGAATATCGGCGCGGTGCTGAGCTTCGGGAACGCTGCCTCTCTTGTCGGCGTGAGCGTTTTCATGACGTTTATCGCCGGGCTGATCCCGTCACGTATGGCAGCAAATAAAGACCCCGTCGAAGCTCTGCGTACGGACTGACAGCTCGAAAAAAATGGATTCGTTCTCTTCCTGTAAATATTACCGTTCATCTCAATATTTTGACCGATTATCAAAAATAGTTATTATTATATTGATTAGTAATGAATGATGTATTATAATCAGAAGGTCAGTTTTTTGATGTGAATGATATTATTTTACAGGAGGATTTTTATGAAGAAAATCACAAGAAACTCGTTGATCGTTTTGATCTCGGCTATGCTGATTCTCGTGGCGCTGCCGCTCAGCTCCATCGCTTTTTCGGTAGAAGAAGAGGGATGGTGCGGCGAAAACGTGAGCTACAAGATTTACAGCAACGGCGAAGTCGTTCTCAGCGGCTCAGGACCGATGTATAATTATTCTTACTATAGTTATACCCCTGTAACGGAACCGTGGACAGACAATTATACGTCGGATGAGTACACCGAATGGAATTACCCCTGGGATGAAGATTATACCATGGAAGAAAACACCGATTGGTACGGTCCCTGGAACGAGGAGTATACGACGGAAGAAGACACCGACTGGTATGGCCCCTGGGATGAGGAGTATACGACGGAAGAAGACACCGATTGGTATGGTCCCTGGGATGAGGAGTATACGACCGAAAGGTATGAAGGGCTTACAGATCATTGTTGTATCCCATGGGATGAAGATTATACCATGGAAGAAGGAACAACATACTGGAATGATCCGTATGATCCCTGGTATGAACCTTATACCGAGGGATATTTCTATTTAGATGATATGTCGCCTTTTGCGTATAATGAAAATATTACAAAGCTCACTGTTAAAAGCGGCGTAACGACAATCGGCACTAATGCTTTTATCGGATGTGAAAATCTGAAGGAAATTGACTTCGGTGATATTGAGATTATTTATGACGACGCATTTTATAATTGTAACTCACTTGAAAAGATCGAACTGCCGGGTACGATTAAAACGGTGAAGGATGCTGCAGCTTCTTCATGCAGAGGCTTGAAAACCGTGATATTCTCTGAAGGAGTCGAAAGAATTGAAGGTGATCCGTTCCTCGACTGCGATCTGTACGCTGCTCTTTTGCCGCAGAGTCTGGAGTATCTTTGCGGAGTAGCTTTCTGGTTGAGCGGCGTTGACTATATTTTCTATGCCGGAACGGAAGAAATGTGGTATGATCTGATCGCTGCAAGCGATGGTTATTATGATTTTGATTCTGCTGTCATTATCTTTAACGCGACAGAAATCATCGAATTATCCACGGATCCCTATGAGCCCACAACAGATGAGGAATATACCGGCGAACCGATGACTTACACTGAGGCCTGGTCGACTATTATTTATGATGATCCGACCGAAAAGGAATCCACGACAACGGATAACGATCCCACTGAAGTAACAACCGAAAACGTCACGGATGAGAAGAATACGACCGAGACAAAGATTGACGACAGCACCACGGGCACTTCCGAATCTACAAGCGCAAAGGTAGACGACAGTACCACGGGTACGTCCGATTCTACGAGCGCGAAGGCGGACGACAGCACTACGGGTACTTCCGACTCCACGAGCGCGAAGGTAGACGACAGCACAAAAACGACGGAAAAGGTTGACGACAGCACAAAAGCGCCTGAATCGAGCGAAAAGACGACGGATGAGAAGACGACGTCTGCGCCCGGAAAAGAATATTCCGTCGGAGATATCAACAGAGACGGAAAGACAAACTCTTCCGACGCAAGATTTATTCTTCGCGTTTCCGCCCGTTTGGAAAAGCTTGCCGACAATCTCAAGGCGCTTGCGGACGCGAACGGGGACGGAAAGATTAATTCCTCCGACGCGAGAAAGGTTTTGCGCATCGCAGCGAAGCTTGAACCCGCAGTCAGTCAGAAAGTACTGATCACCGGTTAATTGATTTAAGAATAACCTGCGCTGTCGGAACGTATCCGGCAGCGCAGAAAAGCGAACTTGTATTTCACTCCATTTAATGAACATATCGTGATCTGAGTCAGATTACGATACAGAAAAAAAACTATGTGCGCCCGACGTTGCCGTCGGGCGCACATGGCTTTAATGGTTAAAAACTCAGGAAATGCCCTCTTCAAGCTTGCGGATGCGTTTTTCGCCTTCTTCCGCGAGCTGCTGGAACTGAACGATATTGTTCTTGATGCGGGGAAGAGCTTCCTGCTTATAGGTGCTGATCGCGTCAAGAGCTTCGAGAGCGTCGTTGAAAGCTTTGGTAAGCGTCTCGGGAGAGATATTCGCTTCCTCGCTTTGGCGCTGAATTTCCGCGCCCTGCTCTTTGAGCATTGTGCTTGTCGCTGTGATCATGCGGTTCGTTTCCTCATTGAGAGCTTTGATCTTCTCAAGCACGATCTTCTGATCGTAAAGGGCGCCGGCGACGGTGACAGCTGTTCTCAGTGCCGCGACAGTGACGAGCTTTGCTCTGTCGACCGAGCGGATCAGCTCACGATTGTTGCGGCGGATGATTTCCATTGCGATGATGCCCTGCTGATTGACGACGAGAAGCTGCTGGAAATCCTGAACGCGCTGACGCAGAGGATAAAGAATCTCTTCCTGAACGAACTTGATCTTGTCGGGATCGCCGTTTTCCGCCTGCATATTCGCGATCGCGTTTTCCAGTGCGGCGTCCATCTGAATCCCGATTTCAATATTCTGATTCAGCTGTTTAGTAAGCTGACGCATTGCGACCTGCTCGATCTCAAGCGTTGTATTATCGTTTTCAAGCGATCTTTTGCCGTTGTCGAGAGACTTCACGATCGAAGCGATTTCTTCGTCCGCGGTCTTGAATTTTTCAAAATATTTGCGCGCGGGATTGAAAAGCTTGCCGACCTTTCCTTTTTTCAGGAAATCCGCTTTTGAGGGATCGAGGTCGCGCATACGGATCGTCAGATCGACAAGACCCTTACTGACCTCGCCGCTCTCTCCGCCGGCCTCGCTGAACTGATACATGCGTTTCTGCAAAATCGCGTTTTTGCTTTCGGATTTCTTGAGAGCATCAAGACCGAAGCTTTCGATCGCGGATACGCATTCTCTGCGGGATTCAAGATTGTCGAGATTAACGTTGAGGATCGTCTCGGAATTCTCGGCTACGACCGTAGTGATCTGCGTTCGTTCTTTTTCAGTGGTCGCGGTTTCGGCCTTTACGGCAGCCTTGATTTCTTCTTCCTGCGGTAATTCGAGTGTAAACGCCATAATATTTTCCTCCTGAATTTAATTACATATTTGCGTTGAAAAGCTGCTTGAGCTGATAGGTGATATCATCTGTGCCGGCGTTAATGCAGATGCCTTCATTGATATCGGAAAGCTGCGCAAGCGCGTCAATATCGGCATTATAACCGATCGTGTAGATCGGGATCTTGAGTCCGGAGATAATATCGGAGATATCGGAGAGTGAATGCCCTTCGTTTGTTTCACCGTCGCTCAGAACAAAGATCATCGGTTTTGCTTCGGGCACCTCCGCAAGCTTGTCCTGTACCATCTTCATCGCGACGCATACCGCGTCAAAAGTTGCAGTCGTTCCGTTGGTCTGCAGCGACTCGATCGTTCCTTTAAACAGTGACTGCTGCGTCAGATCGAACTGAGCGATCGGCAGCTCGATTGTAACGATATCGCTGTAAGATACAAATCCGATATAGTTATCGGTATTGATATACTGCATGGAGTTGATCAGAGAATCCTTCAGTGCGTTGATCGGCTCGCCGACCATACTGCCCGATACGTCAGCGACAAATACGCAGACGATCGGTTTGCTGTCTTTATTCTCTTTGTAAAGTTTCTGCGCACTGATCAGCTCTTCACCGGTGTATTCATTGAGCATTTCGGTAAAACCGTTGGGAGCCGTATTGAAACCGTCCTTCTTCGCGAGCTCGGCTCCGTTTGCTTCGCAGTATTCCGCAAATTGCGTGAGGATCTGTTTCGCAACGTCGTCGGTGCTGTCGATTACGGCAAGCGGATTATCGTGGATATAACCGAAGGGAATAAACTGATAATTCTTTGACAGAGTCGCATCGTTCATGTAGTACTGATACTCAAGAACGAATGCGTCGAAGGTTCCGCGCTCGGCGGCGGTACGCATTTGCGTCGTTGTCATTGCGACGAAGGGCACGTTTGCCTGAAATGCGGTGAAACCGTTAACCGCTTTTTCAGATCCGATATTGCCGGGGGAGTAGCTGTCAAGCAGCGTGACAAGGAAGTTCATGCCGGTGGCGCTGGTGAAGGGATTTGTGTAACCCATGATGATCTTGTCGTCCGCCGTAGCCTGCGCAAGAGACATAACGCTCGCGTCGCCGTAGCTCTCGGTGAGCGTGCTGTAAGTGGTTTTGGTAAGCACAATACCCGCGTAGTTTTTCACAAGGGACTGCGCAGCGTAGGAAGTAGCGACGCCCTTGGAGTTGAGCATTTTAACCGAAAGAGAACTGGAAGGGGAGATCGCGTCGGGAACGTATTTCCCCGATGCGACATAATCGACCTGCTGACCGGAGGAAACCGTGCGAAGACGTACGGAAACCGGCGTTCCGTTGACAGTCGCGCCGCTGCGGTTAAAAGAGGTTACCATATCGCGGAGAAAACCGTCCGTTCCGGTTCCGGTTTTCTCGGAAGACGCGAAAATCTCAGCGAATTCGCTTGTGGTTTCGCGCACGGCGATGCTGTCGTCTGTCAGCTCCGGAAGCTCCTGAAACGTTGTGTCGTCATCGGAGTAGGTGACTGTGCTCTTGACCGGCGTGCCCTGAATCGGCGAAATGTCGTTGACATAACGCTCAAGTTTTGTCGCGGCGGAATCGGCATTGATCGTTTTTGTGTTCTTGCCTAGATTTCTCGTCAGCTTGAGACCGCCGAATACGGCGGCGACGACAACCACTGCGATCACGAGAAACACGATAATACCTTTTTTCTTCATTTCATCCCATCCTTTATAAAAATATATTTTATATCATTTATAGTATTTCAATTCCGAGGTCAGTTTAGTGATTTCTTCAAGAAGCTCGTCCGCATCGTTTTCATTTCGGGAACTGCTGTCGGAGATCTCAAGAGCGAGCGTATCCATTTTCAGAATCAGTTCTTCATTGACTGCGATCGAGTTTTTGATAAACTGCGTGTTCCGGTCATAGAGCTCAAGCTGCTTCTGCTGGATCTCGTCGGGGATCGTATCGCTTTTGTAGTTTTTCAGTCTGCGATATTCCGCGTCGTCGAACATCTGCATCCGCATGGCGACGTTGCGTATGTTATCGATCGCCGTCGCGCCGGCGGATTCGATGATGGACATATATCTTTCAAAACTCATTGAGCCGGTCTGAAATTTCACTTTGATGACCGCCGCTGTTCTGCGGGCGGATGCGGCGAGTCTTCGAAGCTGATCGATCGAAGTTCTGGCATAGGTGCCGAAATAAGACGAACTTGTGAATTCTTTCAGAAGCGCTTCCACCTGGTCCGGATTGGTCAACTCTTCCTTTTCCAGCATTTTCGGTTCCCGGAGAAGCTTGAAATTGCCGTAAACCAACGCGAAAGTCAGCGCGAGCCCGATAATTATGGAAAAACCCGCCCGCAGTATACTCGGATCGGAAGGGCGAAGCCCTAACAAACCGTCGGAATACGCGATAACGGCGCCGGCTGCAATCGATAGATTCAATAAAATCAGTTTGATAATTCTTTTCATTTTCTTTTCCTTATTTTGAGTTCAAGCCTAAACTAACCCGAATATCATATTATCATATCCGAACAAAATTGTCAATAATATTTACAATGAATCGATAAAAAAATATCGACAAGTATGCATATAAAAGTATTAAGAATTTTTTTGTCGGTTTTCTTGCTCTTGACATTGTTGACAGAAATAAGGTAAACTATAATTATAAATATTGTAAAGAGGTGTTTGTATGACTGAACGGGAGATTCTGTCTTGCTGCGACCATACGCTTCTGGCGCAGGCAGCGACCTGGGATCAGATCAAAGCAATCTGCGACGACGGCATGCAATACGGTACAGCGTCTGTATGTATACCGCCGTCATATGTGAAACAGGCGAAAGATTACGTCGGCGACCGCCTGAGCATATGCACGGTGATCGGTTTTCCGAACGGATATAATACAACGGCTGTCAAATGCTTTGAAACTGAAGACGCAGTCGCAAACGGCGCCGATGAGATCGATATGGTAATTAATATCGGCTGGCTGAAAGATAAAAAATACGACGCGCTGCTTGATGAGATACGGGCGGTTAAATCAGCCTGTCACGGTAAGCTTTTGAAAGTGATTATCGAAACATGTCTTCTGACTTATGAAGAAAAAATCAAAATGTGCGAGATCGTTTCAGACTCCGGCGCGGAATACATCAAAACATCCACCGGTTTTTCGACAGGCGGCGCGACGTTTGACGATATTGCGCTGTTTAAGGCGCACGTCAAACCGCATTTGAAAATCAAGGCGGCCGGCGGTATCTCCGGGCTCGAGGATGCTGAAAAATTCATTACGCTCGGCGCAGATCGGCTCGGCACAAGCCGTGTAGTAAAAGCTGTCAAAGAATCTGAAATGAAATAAGAAAGGAAGATCTTTATGTATCCGACTCCACACATCCAGGCGACCCCCGCCGACTTTGCCGAAACCGTGCTGATGCCCGGTGATCCGAAACGTTCCGCGTTCATCGCGAAGACTTTTCTTGAAAATCCCGTACTGATCAACGATGTGCGCGGCGTTCAGGGCTATACCGGCGTTTATAAAGGGAAAAGAATTTCCGTTATGGCGAGCGGCATGGGAATGCCGTCGATCGGTATTTATTCTTATGAGCTGTTCAACTTCTTCGGTATTGAAAATATTATCCGTGTCGGTTCCGCCGGAGGCCTTACCGAGAAAGTGCATATCAGAGACGTTGTGATCGGCATGGGCGCATGCACGAATTCGAATTACGCGTCGCAGTTCAATCTGCCGGGAACCTTCGCGCCGATCGCGAGCTATAAGCTGCTTCGTCCCTGCGCGGATATCGCGGAAAAGAAAGGCCTGAATTATCACGTCGGAAATCTTCTTTCTTCCGATCCGTTTTATAATGATGAGGCGGATCTTCCGGCGGAAATGAGATCCACGCCTCTTTGGAATAAAATGGGCGTTCTGGCTGTTGAGATGGAAACTGCCGCTCTTTACATGAACGCGGCCAGAGCCGGGAAAAACGCACTTGCGATCTGCACTGTATCCGATCATCTCATAACAGGCGAAGCGACAAGCGCCGAGGATAGAGAAAAAACGTTTACCGATATGATGACGTTGGCGCTTGACACGGCTGTTGCGGTCGCGACGAGGGACTGAAAATGAAACGGGTATTTTTATTCGTTCTCGATTCCTGTGGCTGCGGGGAGATGCCGGACGCGTCTTCGTTCGGCGATTGCGGTGTAAATACGTTGAAAACCATATCCGCTTCGCCGTATTTCAGATGCGAAAATATGCTCAGACTCGGCCTCGGCGCAATACCGGGCGTTGATTATCTTGATCATGACGCGCCGCAGATCGGTAGCGTTGCCCGCCTTGAGGAATGCTCCGCAGGTAAAGATACGACCATCGGTCATTGGGAGATCGCGGGGCTTGTTTCCCCCAGACCTTTGCCGACGTATCCGAACGGATTCCCGCAGGAGATCCTGTCGGAATTCGAAAAAGCGACCGGGCGCGGCGTGCTCTGTAATCTGCCGTATTCCGGTACGGCTGTAATTGCAAAATACGGCGAAGAACATCTGAAAACCGGGAAGCTGATCGTTTATACCTCCGCCGACAGTGTGTTTCAGATCGCGGCGCACGAGGATATCGTTCCCATTGAGACGCTTTATGAATACTGCCGCACCGCAAGAAAGATCCTGCAGGGCGAACACGGCGTCGGCAGAGTAATCGCGCGTCCGTTTGCAGGCAAGGCTCCCGATTTTTACAGAACTGCGATGCGCAGGGATTTTTCGATCGAGCCTCCCGCGAAAACAATGCTCGACGCGATAAACGAAGCCGGTATGACGGTCTATTCCGTCGGCAAAATCTTCGATATCTTTGCGGGGCACGGTATTACAAAGGCGGAGCTGACGCATTCGAACGCAGAAGGGATGCAGGCGGCGCTCAATGCACAGAAAGAAACATTTGACGGATTGTGCTTCATCAATCTTGTCGATTTCGATATGCTTTACGGTCACCGTCGTGACGTGGACGGCTATGCGAGGGCGTTTGCGGAATTCGACGCGTTCCTGCCGGAATTTATGGAAGGAATGAGAGACGATGATCTTTTGATGATCACTGCGGATCACGGCTGTGATCCTGCGTATCAGGCAACGACAGATCATACGCGGGAATATGTTCCTCTGTTGATGTACAGAAAGGGAATTGTTCCCGCGTCTTTCGGTACGAAAAAGGGATTCTTTCATATCGCCGCGACCGTTTGCGATTATCTCGGCGTTGATTATGTTTGCCCGGGTTCGTCCTTGCTGAATGAATAATCAATACAGCTATTTTTTATAATTGCAATTTGTTGTTGAATATTAATAGTTTTTATCGGTTTCATTAAATTTATTTGCAAATATATTACCGAATGTATTGATTTATTGATTTTCGTATGCTATTATTTATTTGTGACGGGGAGAGAACCCGTACACCGAAATTACAGGAGGAAAAATTGTTATGAAGAAAGTACTTGCTTTAATGCTCGCACTGGTTATGGTTCTTTGCATCGGCCTTGCCGCCTGCGACAAAAAGCCGACAGACGAAGGCGCAACAGATGCTCCGGAAGCTCCGGCTACCTCTACCGCTGAGATCGCGGTCGTTACCGACGTGGGTCAGCTGATGGACAAAGGCTTCAACCAGGGCACTTATGAAGGCGCAGAAGCTTATGCGAAGGCGAATAATATTTCCTATAAATATTATCAGCCCGCCAACGGCAGCGACGCTTCCGACAACGACCGTATCGCAGCCATGAAACAGGCCATCGACAACGGTGCGAAGATCATCGTTGCTCCCGGTTTCCTGCAGGCTACCGCGATGGAGACTGTTGCGAAAGAGAACCCCGACGTTAAGTTCGTCTTCGTCGACGGTTGGGCGCTCGGTCTTCCCAATGTGACCGCCATTGTTTACAAAGAGCAGGAGTCCGGTTATCTTGCCGGCTACGCTGCTGTGATGGAAGGCTATACCAAGCTCGGCTTTACGGGCGGCGGCGGCGGAACGAACCCCGCGGTCAACCGTTTCGGTTACGGCTTCTTGCAGGGTGCAGAAGCTGCGGCTGCTGAAAAAGGCGTGAAAGTCGATATGAAGTATTCCTTCAAATACGGCGAGACCTTCTCCGCATCCACCGAGCTGCAGACCCAGATCGCAGGCTGGTATGCCGACGGCACAGAAGTCGTATTTGCGTGCGGCGGTTCCATGTTCCAGTCCGTTAAATCGGCGGCCGGCGAATATCCCGACGCCAAGATCATCGGCGTTGACGTCGACCAGTCCGGCGAGTCCGAAAAGGTCATCACCTCTGCCGTAAAGGGTCTGTCCGCTTCCGTTGAGAAGGTTCTCGGTCAGTTCTATGACGGCAAATGGGATGCCGAACTTGCGGACGTCGCTCAGAATCTCGGCGCTGCCGACGATTCCACCGGTCTTCCCACCGATTCCTGGAGACTTGAGAACTTCACCGTGGAGCAGTATGAAGAGCTTCTCGGCAAAATCAAGAGCGGCGAACTTGTTCCCGAATCCGAAGTTCCCGAGGATATCACTGCAGGTTGGGCTAACGTCACTGTTGACCTTGAGAAATAATCTGTTCGTATCCGGCGGGGATGGCAGTAATGCCATCCCCGCTTTTCCGAATCTGCATGCCCAGAGAAATCAATCGGCAGTCGTAACACAATCTATTTAATCTTATTTAAAAAAAGAGGATGTGCTATGGAGAATACAACGTCTCTCCCGGTGCGCGAGCCGGGACCGGAAACGGAACCCTACGTGATCGAAATGCGGAATATCACGAAGGAGTTCCCCGGAATTATTGCGAACGACAATATCACCCTGCAGCTCAGACGCGGAGAGATCCATGCGCTCCTCGGTGAAAACGGCGCGGGAAAATCCACCCTGATGTCCGTCCTTTTTGGATTGTATCAACCGGAAAAAGGCGAGATCTATAAAGACGGAAAAAAGGTTCAAATCAACAATCCGAACGACGCGAACGCGCTCGGTATCGGTATGGTTCACCAGCACTTCAAGCTTGTTGACGTATTTTCCGTGCTTGACAATATCATTCTCGGCGTCGAACCCAATACGCTCGGATTCCTTCGAAAAAAGGACGCACGCAAGCGCGTGCTCGAGCTTTCCGAAAACTACGGCCTCAACGTCGATCCGGACGCGTTGGTGGAGGATATCACCGTCGGTATGCAGCAGCGCACTGAGATCCTGAAAATGCTGTACCGCAACAACGAGATCCTGATTTTTGATGAGCCGACGGCGGTTCTGACGCCACAGGAGATCACGGAGCTTATGCATATTATGAAGGGGCTTGCCGCGGAAGGTAAATCAATTCTGTTTATCTCGCATAAGCTTAACGAGATCATGGAAGTCGCCGATCGCTGCACGGTTCTGCGAAAGGGAAAATATATCGGTACGGTCAATATCGACGACGTTACAAAAGAAGATCTTTCCGCTATGATGGTCGGCAGAAACGTAAAATTCGCCGTGGATAAAGAAGACGCGAAGCCGGGCGCGGTCATGCTTGACGTGGAGCATCTTTCCATAAAAAGCAGAATTCATAAAAAGAACGCCGTGAACGACGTTTCGCTGCAGGTTCGGTCGGGAGAGATCGTCTGTATCGCCGGTATTGACGGCAACGGACAGAGCGAGTTCGTCGCCGCGCTCACCGGACTTGAAAAAGCCGAACCCGGCTCGAAAATATCTCTTGACGGCGAAGACGTGACGAAAAAATCGATCCGATACAAAAACACCCACGGCATGAGCCATATCCCCGAAGACCGGCATAAACACGGCCTCGTGCTGGATTATACTCTGCAGGAGAATATCGTTCTTCAGAGGTATTTTGAAAAGGATTTCCAAAAAGCCGGGTTCATCAGATTTGATAAAGTGCGCGAATACGCAGACCTGCTGATCGAAAAATTCGACGTACGTTCCGGGCAGGGCGCGCTGACGCCGGCGCGAAGCATGTCCGGCGGCAATCAGCAGAAGGCGATCATCGCCCGGGAGCTTGACCGCGAACATAAACTGCTCGTTGCCGTTCAGCCGACGCGCGGACTTGACGTCGGCGCGATCGAGTTTATCCATGAACAGATCGTCGCCTCGCGCGACGAAGGCAGCGCGGTGCTGCTGATCTCGCTTGAGCTCGACGAGGTCATGAATCTCTCCGACCGTATTCTCGTAATGTATGAGGGCGAGATCGTCGGTGAATTTGATCCGAAGACGACGACGGTCGAAGAGCTCGGTTTGTATATGGCAGGCGCGAAGAGTCAGGAAAGAGAGAAGGGAGGCAATGACAATGCGTAAAACATCATCCGGAACGTCCAAAGTTCCGTTTTTGCGCAAACCGGCGATACAGTCGATCATCGCATCCCTGATCTGTATTCTCGGCGGTCTGCTTGTCGGATTTATCGTTTTGCTGCTTATGGCGGTCTTTTCAAAGGATATTCCGATATCCGAAGCATTCCGCGGCATCCTGATCGTTCTTTCCGGTCCTGCCGCCGCGGGAAATGCCAGGGACGTTCTGTTTACCTGCGGTAATATGCTGTTCACAGCGACGCCGCTGATCATGACGGGTCTTTCCGTTGCTCTCGCATTCAAAACCGGTCTTTTCAATATCGGCGCACCCGGGCAATATCTGATGGGCGCGATGGGGAGTCTGCTCGTTGCGCTGAGTATTCCGCAGGGCAGTATACCATCATGGCTTGTCTGGATCCTCGCGTTTCTTACGGGTACGCTTCTCGGCGTGCTCTGGGGCTCGATCCCTGGGTTTTTCAAGGCGAAGTTCAACGTCAACGAGGTCATCGTCTGCATTCTGACCAACTGGATCGCCGCGAACGTGGTGTCGTGGGTGTTCTATGCGAATCAGGAGAAGTTCGTCAACATCGCCGAAACAAAGACCAACTTTATCCGCAAAACCGTGTCAAACGGTGTTTCCACCGCGACGCTGGGGCTTGATAAGCTGTTTGCTGGGTCTTATCTTGACGTGAGTATTTTCCTTGCCTGCATCATTGCGATTCTGCTGTACGTGATGCTGAATAAAACCACATTCGGTTATGAGCTCAGAGCCTGCGGTTATAACAGAAACGCCGCGAAATACGCCGGCATGAATGAAAAACGCAATATCCTGCTTTCCATGGCGATCGCGGGCGGTCTTGCAGGCTGCGGCGCGGCGCTGTGGTGTCTGAACGGTCAGCAGGATTTCAAATGGAACACCTATCAGTCGCTCCCGAACGTCGGGTTCAACGGCATCCCGGCGGCGCTGCTCGCCAGCAACAATCCCATAGGCGTGATCTTCTCCGCGATCTTTCTGCGTTATATCGATACCGGCGGCTCCTATCTTCCCGGCGAGACGTCGTTCAATGAATACGTTTCGCAGCTGATCATCGCAGTTATTATTTACTTTGCAGGTTTCTCAAAATTCATCAAGGATTATCTGAAAAAGAAACAAATGAAGAAAGAGACCGCGGCAACCATCGCCGGCGATTATGTCAAAATTCCGGACAAACCTATTATGAGCCCGGAAGAGAATATCACGGAAGAATCCCCACCGCAAACGCCTGTTCCGGAAGAACCGGGCGAAGTAGCAGAGACAACAGAGGTCCCGGATGGACCGAATGCGCCGGATGGCGGAAAGGACGGTGACGATCAATGATCTTCCTTTTACAAAAAACACTGATATTTGCGATCCCGCTGCTGATCGTCGCGCTTGCGGGTATTTATGCAGAGCGCAGCGGTATCATCAATATCGCCCTTGACGGTATTATGATCTTCGGTGCTTTTATGGGCGCGATCGCCGCGTTCGGCCTCAGAAAAAGCACGTTTTTCGTCGATCACACGCAGCTGTTATTCTTCATTTGTCTTTTGATCGCTGCCGTCAGCGGCGCTGTGTTCTCGCTGCTGCTGTCATTTTCGGCGATCAATCTGAAGGCGGATCAGACGATCGGCGGCACGGCGCTGAATCTTCTGGCGCCCGCGATCACACTCTTTATTACGAAGGTACTTTTCAATAAAGATAAGCTTGAAATGGAGACAGCCGTCGATTCTGCCGGCAAGAGCAGAGACTTCGGTTTTGCGATCCTGAACGGCGATATCAATCCGGTCGCCCAGGTGTTTTTCGATAAGACTTATATTTCCACGTTTCTTGCGATACTGATATTCGTCATATTATCCGTATGGATCTATAAGACAAAAACCGGTCTTCGTCTTCGCTCCTGCGGCGAGCATCCGCAGGCGGCGGCGAGCGTCGGTATCAACGTCAACCGGATGAGATATCTCGGCACGACGATCTCCGGCGCGCTTGCGGGCTTCGGCGGCTACGCTTATGTCGCGACCGTGGCGAACGGCACTGCAGAGGGTACCGTCGCAGGCATGGGCTTCCTCGCGCTTGCCATTATGATCTTCGGCAACTGGAAACCCGTCGGTATTGCGATCGGCTCGCTGCTGTTCGGCTTCCTGAAATGCCTTGCCGTTACCTACAACAAGAGTCTGATCCAGCCGCTGGAGTCGAACGCATGGATGCAGAACCTGCTTGCAAATAACGAGGGCTTCAAAGCCTTCTACGAGGCGATCTTCAAGAATATGTATTTCTACAATCTGATCCCGTTCATCACGGTGCTGATCGTTCTCGCGTTTACTTCAAAACGCTCGCGCGCTCCCAAGGCGGAAGGTATTCCTTACGACAAAGGCGCAAGATAAATGAATACGGCTGAGCCGTTTCCCTGCGGCTCAGCCGTGACCTCAATCAAAGGATGATTGGAATATGGATATATTACTGATCGGTATGGCGGGCGGCTCCGGCAGCGGAAAAAGCACGATCACAAGGCGGCTTGCCGAGCTGTTCCCCGACGCCGTGACCGTGGTCAATCACGACGATTATTATAAAGCGCAGGACGATCTCTCGATGGAAGAGCGCGCGAAAACGAATTACGACCATCCGGACGCGTTCGATACGGATCTTCTGATCTATCATCTGAAACAGCTCAAGCTCGGCAGAAAGATCCAGTGTCCGCAATACGATTATACGGTCCATAACCGCTCGGACGCCGTGCGCGAGATCGCACCGTCGCCTGTCATCATCGTTGACGGGATCCTGATCTTCGAGAACGCGGAATTGAGAAATCTGTTCGATATCCGATTTTACGTGGATACGGACGCGGACGAGCGGGTTCTGCGCAGGATCAGACGGGATACCATGGAGCGCGGGCGCTCGCTCGAATCGGTGATCAACCAGTATCTGACCACGGTAAAACCCATGCACGACGCGTTCGTCGAACCGAGCAAAAAATACGCCAACATCATTATTCCCGAGGGCGGCAACAACGTCGTCGCGCTTGAGATCATTGAGAATAAGATCAGACAGCATCTTGCGCAGTCGCAGGACTGAAAAAACACGTCACATAAAAACGGAGATCGGGAATATCCCCGGTCTCCGTTTTTTTTATTCCGGATCAGTCGTCTTTCTTGAGTTTCGCGGTCTGCCGCTGCGCCATCACAAGACGCGCGTAAATGCCGTTCTGCTGAACGAGTTCGCGGTGCGAGCCGACCTCGGCGATGCGGCCTTTTTCGATTACCACGAGCCTGTCGGCGTTGCGCAGCGTGGAAAGCCGGTGCGCGATGGCAAAGGTCGTTCTGCCGCGGATCAGCTTTGCGAGCGCGTCCTGAATGGAGACCTCCGTCTCGGGATCGAGCGCGCTGGTCGCTTCGTCAAGGATCAGGATCTCGGGATTGCGAAGCACGGCGCGGGCAATGCTGATCCTCTGCCGTTCGCCGCCGGAAAGGTTGTGCCCGTTTTCGCCGATCACGGTATTGTAACCGTCGGGCAGATTCATGATAAACTCGTGGGCGTTGGCCGTTTTTGCCGCAGCGATGACCTCTGACGGCAAAGCGTCCGGACGCGCGTATCTGATATTGTCATACACCGAGCCCGCAAAAAGGAATGTCTCCTGAAAAACGACGCCGATCTTTTCGCGGTACTGATGCTGTGAGAACTCGCGGACGTTTCTGTCGCCGATCAGGATGGCGCCGTCGTCAGGCTCGTAAAGCCGCAGGATCAGATTGATCAGCGTGGATTTTCCCGCACCGGAATGGCCGACAAGACCGATCATTTCGCCGCTGTTCACGTGCAGATCGATATCTTTGAGAACAGGCTCATATGCCTTGTATCCGAATTTCACCCCGCACAGGTCGATATCTCCGGTAAGTGAGAAGTCCTGCTCTTCGGCGTCGGAGGTGTCGTCTTCTTTTTCATCCGCGACCTCATAGAGCTTTACGAGGCTTGTGACGAACTCACCCAGTCTGCGGGGGAGCGTGGAGAGCCAGCGAAGCGGCTGATAAATATACGAGAGAAACAGCGTGAATTCCAGAAGCGCACCGATGCTGATCGTTCCCTGCAGCGCCATTTTTCCTCCGAAATACAACACGAAAAATTCGCCGATCCCCATGAAGAACGAGAGGAAGGGGAAAGTCATCGACCAGATATGCTCGTTGCTGACGGAGATATCGCAGAGCTTTTTCGACAGACGGTCGAATTTATCCGTCTCGCGCTGTTCGCTGCCGAAGGTCTTTACGACGCGGATCCCGCGCACGATGTCATGCAGAACGGAATTTGACCGGGAATCGCACCGCCACTGTTTTTCATACCGAACGTGAATGTATTTCCAGAAACGGGAGATCGCAAATGACACAGCGGGTACGGGGATAAAGATCAGCAGCGTAAGAAGCGGACTGATGCGCAAAAGAATTACGAACACCACGACGAACATGATCAGCTTTTCTATTGCGTACATGCCCTGTTCCGTAATGAATCTGTTGACTCTTTCGGTGTCGCGCGTAACGCGCTTCATCAGGTCGCCTGCTGTTTTTCGAGACATGGACGAGAGCGAGAAACGCTGGATCTTGTCATAGGTCGAAAGACGCAGACGCGCCGCGAGAGCGGTGCCGATCTTATTGGAACGGCGCTGGCTCAGCATTCTGAGTGCGATCCCGAGTACCTGCGTCAGGCCGATAAAGAAAACGGTCAGTACGATCCCTTTGATCGCTTCGCTCGTTTCGATCGTCGGGTTATTGAAATATCCGTCCACAAGGCGTGCGTTCAGTACCGGCAGCATCGCGGACGCAACGCTTGCGGCGGTGAGCAGCAGGCCTGCTAAAACGATCTGCGGCAACTCGGGACGCAATAGCCTCACGGTTCTGCGGAAAAGATAATTCTTCTCGACGCAGAAAAGACAAACGTCCATCCCTTTCGCATAATGTCTGCCGCATTTCGGGCAAACGCGCAGGGTATCTTTTTTTATGGCGATTTCTTCGCCTGTTTCGATATAATGGTTTACGACCTTGCAGAATTCGCCGATCTCTTCGGCGCAGCTCATGGAAAAACGGCAGACAGGGATATTGTCAGCGCCGTCCGGATCCGCGTTCTTCGGCGTTAGCTCCAGCGTACCGCAGCCCGCGAAAGTGCGCTGCGTGATCTCTCCGATATCGGAGAGAGGGAATCTGTCGGTTTCGTTTCCGTCCGTCCCGACCAGCAGAACGCCGTCTGAGAAGCGCAGCGTACCGCTGCAGAGCGCGCCGTAGGCGTCAAGGTCGAATCGTACTTCCGATTGCAACGGGAACTCCTCCAATCTTCATTAGATTAATAAACGTAGGGTTCGAGCATCCTTCTGCTTTTTGCCGGGATCGATGCAAGATCGGGGATGCGGTAACGGTTCGCGTCAACGTCCGTGATATCGATCCCGTCGCCGTTTGCGCGGATGCTCTTGGAAATATCCTTTACCGTAAAGGACTTTTTCTTTCCGCCGATCTTCACGTCGAAATAGAACTGTCCCATTTTTTCCTTGATGCTCTCGATCGAATCGATCGCGGGGCAGTAGTAGCGCAGATTTAAATCTTCGCGCATCAGCTTTTGCTGATCCTCCGGGAAATCCGAAAGATGCTCGATGATGCCCAGTTCTTTTTTATCCACGTCGCTGACGCAGAGATAGTCCTCCGGCTGCGATATGGGAAGGGCTCTTGAAAGGATCACTCTTCTGTGGGGCTCACCGCGGATCTCAGCGCCGAGAAAACCGCCGGGAGATGTAAAAAATCTGCAGTCCTCCGCCGTCAGGAATTCCGTTTTCAGCGTGTCGGGAGTGATATTCGTGATCTGATTTTCCATAAGTCAATCCTCCGTTTCGTCCTGTGGTTCGGCTTCGTCCGTCGAGGAAAGGATCCCCGCGTTTTTCAACGCCTCCGCCTGTATTTTATACAGCTTGTAAAACGCACCTTTTTTTCGGATCAGTTCTTCGAAGGTGCCGTTTTCGACGATCGTTCCGTCTTCGATCACCGCAAGTCTGTCAGCGTCGCGCAGCGTAGAGAGGCGGTGTGCGATCGCAAGCGTCGTACGTCCCTTTTTTAACTTCGAAAGCGAGCCTTGAATATTGCGCTCGGTCTCGGTATCCATCGCTGCCGTCGCCTCGTCGAGGATCAGGATCTTCGGATTCTGAATGATCGTCCGCGCGATGGAGATCCGTTGGCGTTCGCCGCCGGAAAGAGATCTTCCGCCCGCGCCGACGCGCGTTTCATATCCGTCCGGAAGCTTCATGATAAAATCGTGGGCGCTTGCGGCTTTTGCGGCGGCAATGACTTCGCTCATATCAGCGTCGGGCTTTGCATATCGGATATTGTCAGCGATCGTGCCGATGAACAAATAAATATCTTGTGAAACGAGGCCGATGTTTTTGCGAAGCTCCGACAGCTTGAGATCGCGCACGTCGATATCGTCTATGAGAATACATCCTTGTTTCGCGTCGTAAAGACGTGCGATCAGATTTGCGATCGTCGTTTTTCCCGCTCCCGTTTTGCCGACGATACCGAGCATTTCGCCTGCGTTCACGTGCAGAGAGAGCTTTTTGATGACAGGTCGCGCGGGTTCGTATTCAAACGAGAGCTCGCGAATGTCGATTTCTCCGCGCAGTTCGTCAAATCCCACCGCATTTTCTTTCTCGGTGATCTGTGCCTGCGCGTCGCAGATCTCAAAGACCCGCTGTGCGGAATCGGCGCAGCGCGCCCACCAGTCCGACACCCACGAGAGGAAATCGAACGGTTCGATCAGCATCTCAAAATAGACGATAAAGCTCAGAAGCGTTCCTGTGGTCAGCGTTCCTTTCGCAACCATGACGCCGCCGACGCCGAGAACGATCGCGGACAGGATCACGATGAGTGCTTCGATCAGCGGGAACGCGGTCGCTTCAAACAAACTCAGACGGAGCTCCGCTTTGCGGTAATTTTCGTTCACATCCGAGAAACGCTGATATTCGTCGTCTTCCTTTGAAAACGCTTTGATGATCTTCTGCCCGTTGATGTTATCGCTGACCATCGAGGATAGCTTCGCGGAGAACAGCCAGGAACGATGGTGCATCCCGCGGAATACTTTATCTCCGAAATACAGTGTCAGGAATACAAGAGGGATCGCCGCAAGAACGATCAGCGTTAAACGCCAGCTCATTGAAAACATGATCGCGATCACGCCGATGATCGTTGCCGCGTCGATAATGATCTCCGGCACGCCGTCAACGAAAAACCAGTAGATATTGTTGGAATCGCGCACGACGCGCTCCATCAGAGAACCCGTCTGCTTAGATGAGTAGAAATTCAGCGACAGCCGCTGCATCGCCTTGAAAATACGCATCTTGATGTCGTAGGTCACCCGCGGCATGATCGAGCCCGTAAAATACTGCTGAACCGCGCTCATCACAGTATGGATGAGGCGGATGCCGAATATGGATAGTACAAGGGTCCCGAGGGCTTTGATCTGTTCTGCGACGGGATTGCCGTCGGGATTCGCAAGCAAGGTGTCAAAAAGCGCTCGGGTGCCGATCTGCGGAACGTAAACTCTGACGGCAGAGCCCAGAAGCATCATGAAGATGATCAGAGCGACCTGCGGGATATATCCGCCGAAAAACTTAAACAGTCTGATCGCAGTCGCGGAGTTTTTCTCATGCTTTCTGCAGTATTCCTTGCCGGGCGGACAGGGTTCGCCGCAAATCTTGCATTTATCTTCGTTTTGGTCATCCTCCGGCGGGAGATCGAAGCTGCCCTTATTTTTATAATCGTTGAAAGCGTTTGCGAATGTATCCGCTTCGCCGAGTTTGCCGATGGAGAAACGCGACAGATACTGAAGTTCGCCGTCTTTTTCGGTGACAAGCGCGCCGGTAGATACGTATTTTTCACAGATCAGCCGGTCAGCGTCTTCGATCGGGAGAGCGCTGATCGTGTCTATCGTTACGTGGATCTCGTGTTTGCCGTGTTTTGTCTTTTTTGCGTCTATCTCTTCCGTTCCCCAGGCGCAGTAAAGCCCTTTTTCATCGAAACAGATCCAGGAGTCTTTATATTCGCCGTCCGGCGACATATCGCACCGACAGCACATTAAAAGGGATGAAGTATCGAGTCCTGCTTTCTGCAGAGCTTCCAGCTCTTCCTTTGAGAAAGAGCCGCGCTTCTGCTTTTCGGGAAGTCTCTTTTTATCTTTCTTTTTCTTCATTAGTTCCTCCGTATATCAAAAAAACGGCGCCGTAACGACACGGCGCCGCCTGAATGAAAGGCAGATTTATTTCCGTCTGAAAAGGCAGACGGCGCACCGTGATTTATTAATGATCTTAAGATTCTTCATCATTGTGTCCGCCTCCTTTCTTTCATGTAATATTATTTTCCTGTATATAATGCAATATCTGAACGGGTTTGTCAAGTAATATTTCAAAAATTAATGTCAATTCAGGAAATTTTTGACCTAATCGACCCAGAACACACGGTTTTTCCTTCGGTTCGCCGCTGTCGGGGGTTCGCCGTCGATGTAACCCACGCAGCAATGGCCGACGCCTTCCCATTCGCCGAGGATGCCGCGCTCCTCAAGAAAGCGTTTGTATTTCGGCGTTTCAAATTCCTGCTTCGCCCGATGGATCCATATACTTCCGAGACCGAGCGCATGCGCGGCGAGCATCATATTGCCGATAACAAGACTGCCGTCATAAAGATACGTCGGTCTTTTTTTATTGCCGAGCACGATCAGAATGACCGGTGCGCAGAAAAACGGATCGGGTGTTTCGACGCTCCAGAACGACGCGTTGTCCGCAGCGAGCATATCGCGAAATTCTTTATTTGTAACGGCGATCGTAACGGTCGCCTGAAGACCCTTGCCGCTGGCGGCATATAAACCTGCCTCAATTATTTTTTCAATATCCTCGCGGCGCGGCATATCGGATTTAAAACGACGGATGCTGCGGCGTTCGCGGATTGCGTCGAGCACAATATCGGAAGAAGTATGTGTTCCATGTGACGCGTGGGTCAAAGAAAGAATTTTCTCCATATTGCCGACGAAAGATTCAAGACCTTCTTTATCGTGTGAAGTAAACCTGTCGTAAAGAGGACTGTCGATATCGAGCACGCCGAACAGCTTTCCGCCGACGTGGATCGGGAGCACGATTTCAGAATTTGACGCGCTGTCACAGGCGATATGTCCGGGAAACGCGTGAACGTCAGGAACGACGATCGTTTCATTCCTCTCAGCCGCCGTTCCGCATACGCCTTTACCGAGCGTGATTTTCACGCACGCGGGTTTGCCGACAAAAGGACCGAGAGTCAATTCATTTCCGCATAAAATATAGAATCCCGCCCAGTTCAGATCCGGTAAAGCGTCAGACAATAATGCCGCGGTGTTTGAGAGGATCGTGATCTGTTCCGTAACATTTTCGGAAAGAGAGCAAAGCTGCCTGCAGAGAAAACCGTAATCCGTCATATAATAGCTCCTTTCATTCAATCCCACTCGTCGCCCTTGACCGCGGAAAGATCAACGCCGCGTGTGTCATGCGTTTTCAGCGCAAGAACCGTAAAAGCAGCGATCAACCCGGGAATCGCGATGCATAAAATTACGATACCGGCAGAAGAATTGCCGAGTTTTGTCAGAAGGGGAAGCGTAACGCCGTATGCGATCCCGATGCCGGTGCCGGTTGCGAGGTTCGCTGTCGCAAGTATTGACGAACGAAGAGCGGTCGGGGCGGATTCGCCTGTCATCATTGTCAGCGTATCGACGTTCGACCAGAAAAAACCGATACAGGCGCCGCAGAGAAAACCGACGAAATACGGGGGAAGTCCCGAACGCGCGCCGAACATGAAACCGAGAAAGAGAATGACTGCGGCGAGGGAAGAAAACAACGCGGCGGCTTTACGGCTCTTTCTGTCGGCGATAAAGCCGGGAATCAACTGACCGAGGGCGCAGCCGACCGGAAACAGAAAGAGCGCGGTCGTAACCTCATTGACGCCGACGCTTTCCACCGCTGCGGCAAGATCCGTAAATGTTCCGTTATTCAGAAAATGTCCGGCGTAGCCGTAAGATAAAATGACTTCATAGTCAACTGTCAGCATGAATCCGGTTTCGGAAAATGCGAGGGCAATATACAGCCAACGCAGCTGTTTGTGCTTCCATACGAACCTGAGCGCCGGCAGAATGCCGCCTTCCGCCTCCGTGCCGTTATCCGCGGTATTACCGCGAAGATAGTTGATCCGGGAACGGTTGAACGCGTCTGTTTCCTTTGCGAAAAGAAGTGCGCCGAAGCTTGTGACGAGGCCGACGACGGCGGGGATCAGATATACTCTGCGCCATTGGCTCGTATCGTGCATCAGAAGCCGACGCAGGAGCGGGATCACCATAACGCCGAGCATAGCGACACATTTGACGACGGAATAGATCTTCGCCCGGTGTTTATCGGGCGACGCTTCCATGATATAAACGGCTTGCATATCATGCGGAACGAAAAACTGAATGACGCAAGCGCCGATAACGTACACGGGAATGCTGTTTGAAAGATAGACGATCAGAAGACCGAAAGCCATGCCGAAAGTGTTGATGACAAGAAACGGCTTTCTGCCGAAGCGATCAGACAGAGGTTTATAAAGAATACCGAGCGCGAGGAACGGCACGGAGATCATCGAAAGAATATCAAGCACGCCGACGCTTGATTCGCCGAAATGAGAAAGCATATCGTTCGCGATCTCGGTTTTCATCAGCGTACCGATCTGCGAGGCGATCTCATCGGTTATATAAACAAGGCTGATAATGAATATCAGATAAGGAAAATAAAACTTTCCGCGAGGGCCCGAAAGCTGGTGTTCTCTGCGCGCGATCTCACGTTCTGTTCTTTCCGAGTTCGGTTGCCGTGCCATTGATATCCTCTTTCCTTCCTGAAAAATCCTTATATTCTGCCGAAAAAGCGTTCCGTATAGCGTCTGACTCTGCCGTTCAGCATCTGAAGAAGATCCGAAGCTTCTTTATCTCCGAGATAAGCGTCGCGCATCAACCTGCCTTCTTCGAAGCAAAGCTCGTCATGCTGAGGATAATACTGATCGAGAAGAAAAATGACAAATTTAGTCATTCGATAGGTTCCGATTACATGCTCCGGTGCGTTCTCATAGGTCTCGACAGCGGCTGTATATCCGTTTTCAAGGGCTTCTGCGAAACCGTGAAGACTGTTTTCCTTTGCGAAAACAACGGAAAAAACCTGATTGAAGCAACTCTCGTAATCCCAGCGATAATTGCGGCGGTGCGCGTCGTCGGCGCCGAGGGGTGAGATAAAAATCCCTTCCGTCCGCATATCGTTCCAGAAAGCGACCTGCATGTTTGCGTCCCGGCAGCCCGGCTCCTGCCCGTGCAGGATCTCCGCTCCGTCGTAGATCTTTTCCTTTGCGAAATAACGGAACACGTCGTCTCTTGTGTTGTGCGCATCCCATTCCCAGAACGGATGCGCCATGATCGCGACGCCGCCGTATTCATGGATCCTGTCGGCGATCCATTTGCGGAAAGCGTAGTCCATCGGTTCGACGCCGTCCGGCAGTCCTTTCGCCTTCGACGCGATCTGCCGGACTTCTTCAAGGCAGGCGGATTCGTTATTGTGATACCAGCGGTCAAGACCGATCCCGCCGGGAAAGACCGCGCCGACGTTCACGGCGTGGATATACGCGTTGGGGACGTGGACTTCTTCGCCGTAAAAAAGCGTCAGGTCGTTCGGGATCTTTTTCGCTGCTTCGATCGCGAGCTTCGATCCGTCGATCAGATGATGATCGGTGATCGTAAGAAAATCAAAGCCGGCTTTTCGGTACATCGCCGCGGCGAGAAACGGATCCTCATGGCCGTCGACGGAGGGGCATACGTGACAGTGCGTGTTGCCGCGCAGGGGAGTTCTGTAATACAGGTCGTCTTTTGCGCAGAAGATGCGCAGGTCGCCCAGAGGGACCCAATCGTTATTCCCGCCGACAGAAGCAAGGCGCAGCGTATAGATCTGTTCGCGCGAAAAGGAATATGTAAAACGAAGAACCCCACTGCTGTCTGCGACGGCTTCGACACCGTCGTATTTCTTCCAATCGCTGATATCAAGAAGAACGGAGGAATTGTTCTCTTCCTGTCCGATCATTCGCAGGATATACCGTTTGCCCGGAGTGAGCGCGGTTTCGATCCCGAGTCCGCGCACCTCAAAGAGGGTCGGCGTCGAAAGACGCGCGACCCTCGGGAAAATTTCATAATCGCAGTTGAACGTAGCTTGATTTATGATCTTCATAATTAATTTATTTCAGGATTTTGCGGTTGATCTTGCCGTTTGAGGTCTTCGGGATCTCCGTAACGGCTTCGATCTTCTTCGGGATCTTGTATGCTTCCATTTTCGAGGCAAGGAAATTGCGGAAATCCGCAAGATCGATCTGCGCCTTGCGCTCGGGCACATAGATCAGCTTCGGGGCCTTGCCGGTCATTCTGTCGTCGACGCCGAAGCAGGCGCACTCGGCGATGCCGGGATACTGCATCACGACGTTTTCGACTTCGGTCGGCGCGATCTTGAGACCGCCGACGTTGATCACGTCGTCTGCTCTGCCGAGTACATAGAGGAAACCGTCCTCGTCAAAATATCCGATATCGTTTGTCTTGACCCAGCCGTCTTTCAGAACGCCTGCGGTAAGCTCGGGCGCGTTGAAATAGCCGGTCATTACCGCGTTGCCGCCCAGAACGATCAGGCCCTGATTTTCCTGCGAGGATTCGATCTCGTTCCCGTCTTCGTCGACGATCCTGACCTTGGAATTAACGTTCAGCGAACCGACGCAGCAGATCCTGCCGGGGTATTTTGAATAATCGAACATCGATACATTCGCGACTTCGGAGGAACCGTAAGCGAAAACGAGTTTCGTTTTGGGAAGAAGCTCGCAGAGTTTCAGTTTGTCCGCCTCGGGGAAAGGAGCGGCGCTGGTGTGAACAAGCTCGATCTGATCCGCGTATTTCGCCAGCTCTTTTGCGGAAAGCAGAAGAAGCATCCGCACAGCGGACGGAGGCAGAAGAAGATACTTCGCGTGATATTTTTCAACCGCGTCGTAGAATTTGCGCAGATTCTGAAGACCGTCGATCAGAACAAGGGTCGCGCCGGCATAGATGGTAGCGTAGGATTTGCGGATGCCGTTTGCGTGGTTGATCGGCACGGGGATCAGATAGACCGTATCTTCCGTGATCGGGGAGCCGCAGATGATATTTTCGCACGAGGCTTTCAGCGCTCTGTTGCTGATCATAACGCCTTTGGATTTGCCCGTCGTGCCCGTCGTGAAGAGAATGTCGCAGACATTTTCGGGCTCAACGGCGGCAAAAACGGCGTCGGGATCATAGTACTGTTCCGCAGTCTTAGTGATTTCAGCATAATCGAATCTTTTATAGCCTTCGGGAAGCTCGATATCCGCGATGATCAGCGCAGCGTCGATGTCGTCGGCGATCAGCGTCAGCGCTTCGGGACCGGCCGTTCTTTCGCAGGGGACATTGATAAGCCCTGCGAGATGAATGCCGAAATATGCGACAAATGTGGGGATCTCGGGCGCCGCTTTGATCATGACCCTGGATCCGGCGGGAAGACCGAGCGTTTTAAGATAAGAGGCAAAACCGCTGGTAGCCTTCCAGAGCTCTGAAAAGGTGATGCTGCCTTTTTCATCATAGATCGCGGTCTTATCGCCGTATTTTTCGGCGTTGAGTTTCACTTGTTCAATAACAGAATTCATAATAATCCTCCGAAATCTTTATTACTTATAATATTATATATAATTATTTTGAGAATTTCAATAAGCTATTTTTATTTGTTTTGCTTTTTCAGATAGAACAATCCCATCGTCCGGGGTCAGCCGGACGATGGGAGACAGTGAATGATCAGCCTGCAAGAGGATACATCAT
>JAFRPB010000163.1 GCA_017429345.1 Clostridia bacterium
ACTGAAAATCCGCGTGTCGTTGGTTCAATACCGACCCGAGGCACCATCATGCGGCTGTAGCTCATCCGGTAGAGCGCCACCTTGCCAAGGTGGAGGTAGCGAGTTCGAGCCTCGTCATCCGCTCCAATGATCGACTGACCGCGCAATACGGTCAGTCGATTTTTTCAAAAACTGAATACGGCGCCATAGCCAAGCGGTAAGGCAGAGGTCTGCAAAACCTTTATCCCCGGTCCGATTCCGGGTGGCGCCTCCAGCACAACAAGCAACCGAAAGGTTGCTTGTTGTGCTATCCAAGCTGCCGAAGGGGGCTTGGTATGTAATCAGCGCGCTTGCGCGCTGTATGTAATCGTATATGGGCGAATGCATTCGCTCGTGTACGTATGTAATCAAGCGCTTGCGCTTGTATGTTTTTACGGCGGCTTGATTCCATTTCAATGTATTTAGATCCCTCTGAAGTGCAGAAGAAACCGTCCGGCGCAAAAGAAGGATCCGGCGGCGCGCCGGATCCGGTGATACGGTTACAATATAAACAGATAGCATAGGCAGGTCTTCGGACCTGTTTTTTTATAACGGGATCCGGATCAGCGCTTCTCCGAGCGGCGTATACGCGCCGTAGTAAAAAGCGCCGTCAAAATATCCTCCTGCGCCCCAGAGGGAGCAGCCGTCGTATTCCGCAGGAAAAAGCTTTTTCGGCGACGTAAAACTGCATCTGCCCAGTAGCGGCGCGGGGATTTTACGCACGGTGCAGATCAGCTTGGAGACAGAACCCGCGTCTCCCTTTTCCTCTTTATCCTCGTCTGTCTGGAATGTAATCGCCAGCCTGCCGTCGGGCAGCTCGCAGACGCCCGGCGCGGCAGCCTTGGAGTTCTTTTCCGCGGGGATGTAAACGTCTTTCGGCTCGCTCCAGTGAACGCCGTCCGCGGAGAAGAGAAGCTGGATCACAAAAGGATAACCCGCGTCCCGGTATTTCGTGCTTTCGATCACACAGAAGTATCCGCCGTCGGAAAGCGCCGTCCACACCGGCATTCCGTCACGGGAATCATGCTTTTGACCGTCCGAAACGACCGTTCGGTCTGTCCATTCGCTGCCGTTCCATGTTAGGCTTTCTATATTCTGCCTGTCGGTGAGCGCGGTGCTGTCGTTGGCGTAAAGACATACCAGCTTTCCGTTCATTCCGCCGAGGCAGGGCTCCCAGACGCCGTTGAAATTATGCTCCGGTTCCAGATTTTCCGTGATAATGGAATGAAAACGCCAGCTTTTGCCGCTGTCTTCGCTGATATGGACCCGCAGAGAGGTGTAAAAGCCGTCGGGCGTGTCGCCGATGGCGCGGTAGGCAAGATAGAGCGCGCCGTCGAATTCGCAGAACCAGTAGTTTGCGAGGATCCTTCCGTTGTTCGGTACGGCGATCTGATCGTACTGCCAGGTCTCGCCGCCGTCGGCGCTGACGCGGGTCCGGATCCCCTCTGCGGCGCTGCAGGCGACCGCCTGCGTGCCGTCGCTCATACGGAAAAACCGAGCCGCGCCCGGCATGACCGTTCCCTTTGCCGGGTCAAGCGCCGCTTTGTCAAGCCGGTCGTTCAGCCGGTTCGCCGCGACGCCGGGCAGCCAGCTCAGCAGAAGCGAAAGAATCAGAAAAAACGTCGTGATCTTTTCCATTTTCGCACCTCGTTCCGTTTTTGCATATGAATGCTTTCCCGCTGTTACGCGTCCGGTAGGGGATCGGGCTGAAATTCCGTGATCTTTCTGCCTCCGTGCACACAGGCATACGTCCCGTAACGCATCATCTCCGGATGGGACTGGTAATCGACATACGGCGCACCGCAATGCGGACAACGGAAGGCGTTGTGGGTGGAAAACCGGATGCCGCCGATCGTGCCCTCCCAATTCTGCGCGTCCGGAATCGAAACGGGCACCCCGCAGACGTCAAGTCCGTCGTCTGAATATGCGGGAATTTCATTCATGTGCGGAAAATTATAAGAGTGGAACATGAAGGACCGGGCGCACTCGGCGCAGATTCCGAGATACCGGATATTCCCGGGCGTTATGACGCCCGGAAACCGCAGCGCCTTTTGCTCGACGTCCATGCCGCGCTGGGCGTATGTGCGCAGACGGGCGATCTCGCCCCCGACAAAGCGGACCTCCATCCGGTAACCGATGTGTGAAAGGCGGATGGTTTCATCGGGATTTGCGTCGTCCGAAATAAAACCGTCCATCAGCACTGCGGGCGCGGCGGGTTTTCCCTGCATATATATACGGGCGCACATATGAAAGTATTTGCCGGTAAAATCGTCTCCGGGTTCTCCGTCCAGCCGGAAGCGCGCGGCGATGGTTCCGTCGTCGTATAAACAGATCTCCGGCGTCGGCTCGAAAATGGGAAGAACCTCAAACGTTTCAATCAGCTTTTTCTCAAACAGCTCCGGGAACAGAATCAGATACGCCGACATGGTATCAACACGCCATCCGTCGATTTTTAGAATGGCGGCAAAGTCCGGCTTATTATCGCCGACGCGCAGCGCTGCTTTTTTCATATCCCTCTCGCACAGCGCAGAAAAGGAATGCGCGGAATCCGCCGCGTCATCCCGTTCGCCCGGCGACAGCTCCGGTTTACGCGCTGGCGTTTGCGCCGTCCGCCGGGCTGCATGTCTGGCGTCGGCTTCGTCCGACTCCTTAGCAAGACCGAGAAGCGCAAAAATCACCCCGGGAACAAGCGGAAGTAAGCACAGGGCGATGATTGTCTTGTTCTCGATTTTCAATACCGTTGTTACGATAAAGAGCGAAGCAAAAAACAGACCAAAGCAGCAAAAACAGCATAAAAACAGGTGCTTTTTTATAAATCGAAACATCAGCGCATCTCCAACCTTTTTTCTTGCTTCCGGTCGGAAACGGCGCGCCTCGCTGCCTGATTTCTTTATCCGATACCGAAAGACAAGCCCCTCTGTATGTATTTGATTATAATACTCTGCCGGGATTTGTCAAGTTTGCGCCGTGGACGACTTCATTTCACAAAAGAACACAAAGAGGTACAAATTTGGTGCCTCTTTATTTTACGGCGCAGCCACAGATAAAGATTTTACAAAAGATCAGAGCTTTTTAATATTCCGTTTATCAGGGTTATAAAAGAAAAAGAACCCGGAAAACGTTGATATGCAACGGTTTTCGGGTTCTGGCGCAGAAGGAGAGACTCGAACTCTCGCGCCGCTTTTTACACGGCCTACGCCCTTAGCAGGGGCGCAATATTTATTGATATGTCTGCATTTTTCGGATACGGGTCAGTAATTAGTCAGTAATAGCTACGACTCAACTGTCCACGCGTGAGAGAATTCACGATCTTTGAATAGCGCTTGTAAACCGCTGAGCTGCTTTAATCGGAGCAGCTCTTCTGCATCCATGCCGATATTTTTCATAATCCAGGCGTCGGACATACCGGCTTCGGACAGCTCCGCAACGATGTTTGTCATCAGCTCGATCGAATGAGATCCGCGCGCGCGGTTGTGCCGTATCGTTGACGCCATTCTGTTTGATATGTCTTTCTCGATCACGGAGACCGGCAGGCAGCCGCCTTCGCGGTCATAGATATCTTTATGCTGGAGCATTGTTAGGTATCTGTGATATCCGTCGACGATCTCGTATTCGTCCGTGCCGGGGAGCTGATAGCAGACGATCGGCATAGTGTAGCCGTCTTCGAGTATCGACTTATACAGCAGTTTCATCTCCGGCGGAGCGACCGAATTCGGATTATACGCGTTTGCGTGGATCTTCTCGACCGGCACGCGCCGAATATTGTAAACGGGACTTGTAAACATATTTGACCTCCTCAAAGATTTCTGTATTTTTCCAGGGCTTTGCGGCGCTTTTTTACAGCTTCTTTCGTCGGGGCAAAACCCATATATTTACAATAATAATCGTTTTTGATGATGCAGACGCACATGCGCTTATAGGTAGGCACGTCCCGGAAGCGCGTTGCATCAGTATCGTCGAGATAATCGTCGAACGATACGACATGCTTTGTTGATACCTTGCTGACCGGTCCGCGATCTTTGAATGCGCTCCCTTCCGCTTTCAGCTCCGCTATCGTTTCATCGTCCAAGGTTCCGCCTTTTTCTCTCCAGAATTTGAGGGACGTATTGAGTATATCAAGATAATGCTGACGAGTCGGTTCGTCGAGCGTGTCGAGCAGGAAGTAACAGTATTCTTTCCATGTGAAGTGATCCGGCTTCTTGATGGATCGCCAGCCCATTGCGGTCGTTCCGCCGTATAATCCGGCGAAGCATACGCCGTTCACGCGACCGATGAGCTTTCCCCAGGTATGCGGTTCTATCACCTTGTAATACCGCAGCGATTCGGTGCCGCAGGAATGGAACGGGTTTGCGACGCGCATCTGCTCGACACTCAAGCCCGCTTGATACATCAGGTCATACAGACGGTTATACGGCTTATTGAAACGCGCATTGTATGTCCAAATATCCGATACATTCCAATCGTAGATTGGATATGCCTTATACGCGATCTCGCTGTCGGAGTATCCGTTGATGTAGATCTTCCCACCGTATGGCTTCAGTTTCTTATCGCTGGCTATCGCACGGAAGCGGTTCAGACTCTCGTCGGTGCGGATCCCGATCACGACGGCCGTCTTCCCGCGATGGACAGAGGCGAACCACTTCACGAAATTGTCCTGTACCTCATAGTCGCGCTGACCCTCCGACATCTTAAAAGGGCAATTATCTTCCGTGACGACGAAATCATAATCCGGCAGAGCTCTGCACCATATGTCACGTTTCGACCGCTCCCACGGAATCCACGAGCCCGCGTCCATCCGCACGCCGCAGTCCGCCGATACCGGCAAACATAACCAATATCGCCCAATATCTGACATCCGCTCAAATGTTTGTTGAACGAATTCGGTCGTCATCTCATATTGCGCTTCATAGTCGAGATGATACATCGAGAGTCGGTCGAGCTGACCGTTTGCGGCAGCATAGTCATAGCAGAGATTAAGACAGACGCTGCTGTCCTTACCGCCTGAAAAAGCGACAAGGATGTTGTCGAACTCGCTGAACAGATATTCGATTCGATCTTGCGACGCCTCATAGACGTTATTTTTCAGATATCTTTTCCACATAAAATCACCTATAACGTTTTAACAAATTCTTTCGTATCGCATTTCAGTTTTTGAATCTCTGATTTGACAGTATCGAGCATCCCGCTCTTGCGTCGGATGCATTTCAGCATCAGATCTTCAAGTCCTACCGCGTCGCATATCATGTTGTAATAGTAAACGTCGGATCCCTGACCGATACGATAAATACGGGCTTCCGCCTGTTCCCGTGCAGCGTAATCCCATATCTGCTCCGCGAAGATCATATGATTGCAGAACTGTAAATTCAAACCGTAGGCGCCGCATCCGTACGTGATGTATAAGACGGTGAATTTTCCGGCTTTGAAGTCGGCGAGAATCCGTCGCCGCTCGGTGTTGTTTTCCGCGCCTGTGATCCTGTGCGTGCCTTCCGGTATGCTCGCAAGGAAGCGGACGAAGATAATCACTCGGTCGTCGATTCCCCGTATCAGATCATCGATTGCCTGCTGACGGTCCGAATGCTGCGTATACCAGCGCTGGAGCTGCATCGAAAATGCGTTGAAATTTAAATCGTCCTTTTCTTCGTTGTAATATTCGTCAAGAAGCTCGTCGCGGAAGTCGCAGTATTCAAGGATATCCGTGCTGTACAGCACCGTCTGCCGGTGCGCTTCGGTATCGATATCGAGATCCGCGTCGAATACGTACGGCGCTATCCTGTCTACGAGGTGCGGTATATTCACGAACCGGCGGATCTTGCCCTTCATCTTCCCGCGCGTGTAATACTCGCAGTATGTGTTGTAGAACTCGGAATATGACATTTTAAGGATCTTCGGGCTGAGAAATTCCATTTGAGCCCATAGGTCGCAGTAGTTTTTCGAGATCGGCGTGCCGTTCAGTATCAGCTTGTATCTTGCGAAACCGCCGAGGGTGATGATCCTGCTTGTTCTTTTCGCGTTTCGGTTTTTTATCTTCAGGCTTTCATCGACCACGATAAACGCGCGCGAGTTCTGAACGTTGTTGTACAGCTCCATGTAGATGCGGCTGCTGCTGCCGATGCTTTCGCAGCCTACAACATCGAGCTGCAGCTCCGGGTGCCATTTCAGACGCTCGGCTTCGATCTCATTCTTCAAGCTATAGGGGCAAATCCAAAGAATATAATCGACCTTGTGCGCTTTGCTCGCTATCAGGTCGAGCGCGACCTTTGTCTTACCTGTTCCCATCGCCATAAACAACGCGCCGACCTTCAATCTGGAAAGCTTCTCGAATGCTTCATCCTGTTTATTCATCATCGATCAGATCCTCATTTGCGACCGTTACTTCGGGGTCGATTTTTTCCGGCGTGTAGATCAACGGCTCTTCGTCTTCGAAATATACGTCGCCGTTCATGCTGAACGCGTCTTCCAGCGCGGACGCTGATATCGTCCGTTGTTCCTGCACCTCATATTTATTGTACGGCTTCGTGCCGTATCGCTTCATTCGAAACGTGAAATCGGGTTTGTAAATCATCTCTGTCATTTTGCCCGGATGCTCGTGGATACATTTCAGCGGGTGCCAGAACATCCAGCCGGAGAATTCGCTGCCCGGCGGCATTTTTATCAGTGCCGCGGAATCTGTTTTTGTTTTAATCTGATTCGGATATAACCGCATATACTTCCAATCGCTCATAAAATCCCCTCTGTAACGATTTTCGTTATAATCTAACAATTCTACCCTTTGCGATAAAATAGGTGCTAAAATAAGCGCAAAGGGGCAAAATCTTATGGTTAGAATTTTACTCTCTACGGAGCTCGGAAGACGCCGCTGGTCTCAGGCGGATCTTGCGCGCGCTACCGGGATCCGTCCGTCTACGATCAACGACTACTACCACGAGCTGTCTGATCGCATCAACCTCTGTCACCTCGATCTGATCTGCGCCGCCCTCGAATGTGAACTGTCAGACATCATCTCGATCGAGCCGCCATATCCCGACGTCAAGTCACGGACCGGGAAATAATCCCAAGAGAGAGCAGGGAGTGATCCCCGCTCTTTCTTTATGCCTTGCGGACCTTCTGATAAATCAGCGGGACCATAATGTTCGGATCGTAGCCGGTGCCGTATGCCGGGAAGCCGTACTGGACGGCGTACAGATCGCCGTTCACGTCTTCACATAGCTTCGCACCGTCGAGGTCGTAGAAGTCGTCGGAGCCGTCGTCGCTCATCATCTGCGCGTAATCGTTCGCGTTCGTGTGATGCGTTCTGTCCGTCTCGAAATCGAGCGTGTAGCCGTTCCTACGGATCGCGTCAGGCTGACTGTCGATCACGCTGAAGATCTTCATCGGTTCAAGGTTGATTCCGTATTCCATAGTGTTATCCTTTCTTGCCTTCCGGCGATATTATTGTTTGTTGATAGCCCATTCTTTCAACGGTAACGGGTTTCCGGTCCAATCTCGGATAGCTTCATCCATACCGCAAGCATCACAAATATAGACAGATGCGTGCCGGCTCAAAGCGTTCGTATGAATTTGCTCCTTTACCGTCAGCATACCGCATCTCGGGCAGAGCGCCGTCCCGTCCGTTTGGATCTTCGCGAAAGCGTCGATCTTTTCTCTTGCCGAGTTCGCAGCGTTAACTTCCTCGGTGAATTCGTCATAGCTCATTTCTCCGGCTTCGTGCATCGCTTCGCTTGCAGCTTGCAGATCTTCCGGCGTCCAGTTTTTGCTCATTTTTAGACCTCCACTCTGACAAATCCGATATTGTCGCAGAACCATACTGTTTCGACCGGCGGGTCCGCGCTGTTATCCCAAAGATGCACAACGTCGCTAACAGACATTGAGCGTCCGGCATAGCCCTGCAAATCGTCTCTGATGTTATACTTCTGAAAGAGCTTTTCACACGCGAGTTGCTCGTTTGGCGCCTCGACCGTTCCGCGATCGGCGGTAAAGTACCTGCCGAGGTCAACGGGTCCGAAATGATCGACCGTGTATTGATAATTCAAAAAATGAATCCGGGCATTCTCCTCTGTGTCTTTGAGCTGATCGAATGTGTAAGTGTATTTCATAGCAGTCGCCTCCCTTCTGATTCTCTGACCGCTTCAATTAACGTGCCGTAGTCAAAGCCGAAACAATCATATCCCTTTTTGATTGTTTCCAGATATCCTTCACGCGGACCGGATACCTCATGTCCGTCGGTCATGATGTAAGCCATTGCCGCGACTATTTTTCCGTTCATCCGAAGCTTGAAGTTCCGTTTCGTATAAAGCCACGGATAGCCTTCATATCGATCCAGCGCCTTTTCATCGCTTGCGCTTATTTTCCAGATCCCTACGGGGACGGACGCGCCCTGCATCGGTTCGATCGTGGCGACGCCTCTGCGGAACAGCAGCCGATAGTCGAGGATCACCGCCGAGCTGATCGGCATAGCGTCCGGGCAGCGCTGCCGCATCTGCCGCATGTTGAGATTGCTACCATACGCGAGATAGTATTTCATGTTCAACTCTCCTTAGAATAGTCTTATTCCGAACGCTTTTGCAGCGTTATCCAAAGCTTTGCGTTTGTCTCTTGTGTTCGTGGCGTTACGGAATGCCTCAGCATTCCCGGCGCGTTTTGTGAGAGCTTCTGCATAGGGGTTTTCTATCGTTTCGCAGTAAGTGCAGACACAGGCCAATTCTCTCGGATTCATCTTAGACGGCCTGCGGAGCAGCGCTTCGTGCTCGCGGATAAAGCGTTCTGTGATGCGGTCTTTTTTCCAGCATACACTATTGAGGTCAACCATGGTTTTTCCTTTCTCCCCGTCGAGCCGGTAGGTCAGCTTTTTTTGATTAAGCTGCGTCGGTATCAGCAGCGTGGTTCCAGACGTTCGTGAGGTGGATGCGGCAGGTCTTGTATTCGGGACCGGAGAGACCGAGGCGATTGATAAGAACGCGCTTCATGATCGCGGCTTTCTGCTCGTCGGTGTAACCGGCGATTCCCTTGAAATACAGGTTATTGTTTTCGCAGTTAATCGACCAGGCACTCATTGCGAGACAAAACTGGACGTATGCTTTGATCTTCCCTGCGTGGGTGGTGCCGTTGAACAGCCTGAATTCCACCGTGCCTTTGGTGAAGAACGCGTGAAGGTTGATACCGTGGTATCTCGTGGCATTGTAATGCTCGTGGCTGATCCCGCCCGTGTAGCCGTCGTTTACGAGGCTGTACCAGATGCGTTCCGCGCTCTGCTTCGTTCTCTGATCGTCGTGCTTCATTGCATTCAGCAGCGTGCGGTTGGTTTTGTGACACCAGTGATTGGCGCGATCCCCGATCTGGAGGGCTTCGTAGAAGAGGTCCTGTCTGCCGACCGCAAAGTTGAGCAGGCGTGTGAGTGATTCCGGCGTGTGATTCGCGCCGTCCACGTGAACGTGGATCCCGCATGAACTGTTTGCGATAGCGCCAGCCGCGCGGAGCTTTCTAACGATCTCTTGCAGATCGTTCAGATCGTCGTACTGAAGGATCGGCGTCACGACTTCGCACGAGTATTCACCGGACGCTCTGACGATGTTTCCGTTGTGCTTCATCTGGCAGTTGATCGATCCGTCGGACATACATCTCCACTTTCTGCCTTTAGTGTCTACCGCATAGCAACTGTGGTAATAATCATATCCGGCTTCCACGCGTTGTGTATCGTAATGCTTTGCAATGATTTTCGCCGCATCGCTGCGGGTAATTCCGGTGAGTTCGATTTCTACTCCGAAATTCTGGTTTTGAATGGTAATCATGGTAGCTTCTCCTTTTGAATTATTTCTTGAATTCTCTGTTTGCGGTTTCTGCACCGTACAGGTATCTGACGGCTGCGTAGCACCACGTCTCTGCTTCTCTTACGCCGGCGAACCAGCTGTATGCGATCTTGAGCCCGTTCGGCGCTGTGACCTCTGCTTCCGTCCAGCCGTTTTTGCCTTTTCTGATCTCGTGATGTTTCATTTTTTTGATATCTCCCTTGACTTTATTGCCTTACTTGTGGTATTATCAAGGCGGCGGGAGTAAGGCTTCCCGCTCGCCTTGGGCGTTTAGAACAGCGGGATTAGTTGGTAGCTATTGACGCTGTTCTTTTTTTGCCTTACTTGTTGATGTACTCGATACAAGCGACGATCTGCGCATCGGTAAAACCTTGAACCTTCAACCACTCTATCAGTCTCACCGTCTGATTCGCTGTCATCTCTGGCATCTCCTCACTTCCTTTCTTATCGGGCTTGCGCCTCTGCCTTACAGTTATATAATACACTATTTCGTGTCGTTTGTCAATAGTTAATTTACACTTTTTCGTGTTTTTTTAAAATTTTTCTTGACAATCGAAATAAAATCGTGTAATATCAGTATCGAGGTGATATTGATGGAACTGTCTATCGGTGAGAAGATCAAGATTATAATGAAACGCAAGGGAATCAATATAACGCAGCTCGCGGAGCTGACGGGGCAGTCGCGTCAGAATCTGACGAATAAACTTCAGCGCGATAATTTTCAGGAACAGGACGCGCGGGTGATCGCGAAAGCTCTCGGATGTACGTTTGAGCCGGTATTTAAAATGACGGATACGGGTGATGAAATATGACCGGCGATTTCGGAAATGTGCGCGGATTCATCAAAGAAACCTGCAAAATTCTCGGGATAGAACCGCCGAATATGCTATTTGATATGTCGGCAGCCGCGACGGACACGACGCTCGCATTGTGCAGCTCCGACGGCAAAGAGATCCGAATCAGGAAAGAGAAGCCGACGATCGACACATACTTTGCAGTCGCGCACGAGCTGCGGCACGTGTGGCAAATACGAACCGCGCCGAATATATGGCTGAAAGATTATAAGACGCGCGACGAACTCGATTTTGAAGCTTACAATCTTCAGCCGGCAGAGATCGACGCGAACGCTTTTGCGACGATTGCGATCCTCAACGTGTTCCGAAGACGCCCGCTTTTCCATGGATACCCGGACTATATCCGCGCGAAGATCTACGACCGGGCGCGGGAAATCTCGCAGGAAGAAGACGAATAAAACAGAAAAGAACGGCTCCGATCACCCGGAGCTGTTCTTTTTTAAGTGGTTTACCGCTTCCAGCATAGGCGAAGTATCGACGGAGATATACCGCTCCGTCGTCGTGATCTTCGTGTGACGCATGACCTCTTTAATTACAGGCATAGCGATATTTTCGAGCGCAAGGCTCGTCGCCGTGGTATGCCGGCAGGAATATGGCACGAGATCAGAGCGACACCCGCAGCGCGCGAGCATCGCTTTAAACTCTTTCCGGTAGTCGTCTTCGCGCATCGGCAGAAACTTCTCGCCTTTGGCGTGCGTCAGCAGCTCCAGGATCACGGGAACGATGCAGTCCGCAAGCACGATCGGCGTCAGCTTCCGCTTTTTCGTCTTCTTGCCGACGCCGCAGATCGTCCGCGCGTCGAGGTCGATCATATCAGTCTTCAGGTCGAAGAGCTCGCCCGGCATCATTCCGGTATAGATCATCAGCAGGGCATAGCCGGTCGTCCAGCTTCCGGCGACGAAATCAGTCCACAGGCTCTTGACCTCTTCCTCGGTGAACGGATTCGGTGAGTCTTCTTCGAGCGTCGGCAGCTCGATATACTGCGCGATGTTCACCGTCACCGTGCGCTGGGCGACGGCGCGGTCGTATAACTGCGAGAGCAGCGTCTTGATATCTTTCGCCGGGTAATACGTCGCCGCCTTTGCGTTGACGGTATCCTGAAGCAGCTTTATGTCGATCAGGTTGATATCGATAAACAGGATATCTTTGATCTTGTTGTATGCGGTCCGATAATGCCCCTGCTTCGACTTCGAGAGCTTCGGCAGAGAGTTTTCCTCGAACAGCTCCCAGAGATCCTGAAGCGTAACCTTTTTCTGCACCGGCTGAACGGAGAGCTGCGGAAGATACGCGAGCGCTTCCTTTTTTGTTTTGAATCCCTTTTTTCTGCGCGATGTTCTCGACACCTGCCCGTCCTTGATGATATATCCTATTGTAACCTCCGCGGCATATCTGGGACCGGCTTTCGTTGTGTACTGAAAGACGGTTCCTTCTCCGTTTCCGCGTTTTTTTGTACAGCGATCTTTCCCGTCTGCGGGCAGTTTTCGACCGCACATGAAGCAGTAGACCGCCTCGTCCGGCAGCTCGGTTCCGCATTTTTTGCAGAACATAAAAAACACCCCTTCAAAGGGGCATAAAAATACCCCTTGTTTTTATGAAGGGGATGTGATATACTTCTATTTGCGAGGTAGAGGTATATCACATATCCCCTATTTCCGCCGCTCTGTCCGGGGTCCAGCCGGGCAGGGCGGTTTTTTATTTCAGATCGATGTTTTGAATTTTCTGATGATTATTGAATCAATCCGCTGACACAATACTCTTCCAACTGATCGACGGAAACGTTATAATAAGATTTTGACTCTTTCAGGTCTACAAGCGTCCCCAAAATTAAATCTTTCGTTTCCCATTCCAAATAATCTTTTACGACCGATGTAGAATAATAGTATCCTTTATATGTTACTCGGCAGATATCGAGATCATTGTCCGAAGCAAAGGATTGTATCGCCGATATAGTATTTGTTACAGTCGAGCTTAATTCTGAATTTGTAATCAGTTTGTTTTTTTCGATTGAGACTGTCAATCCACTGTTCTCAAGATAGTATGCGTGAACGGTATACTCACCTTCATATCTTTGGCTTAAAACATTATTAAGCTCTTCCGTGAGAGATGATACGTCGATGTTATCTGTTGATTTGCTTGAAGATTTATTTTTCGCCGAAATGGCTCCGTAGACAATAAGAGAAACAAAAACAAAAGCGCAAGACGTAATTAATATTATTTTTAGTTTCGGATATCTATATTTTTTCAATCGAAAACCGCAACTTGGGCACTGCTTTGCCCTGTCGGAGATCTCTTTCCCGCATTCGGGGCAATTTATCAGCGCCATTTTTACATCTCCTTACATACACCTGCAATAGAAAGAAAATCCGACAGGGTATAAGTCGGAATCCCAAGTTCATGTGCTTTCATGAGCTTTGAGCCGGGATTATCTCCAACTACCAAACATGACGTACGCTTTGAAACGGAGCTGCTTACCTTACCGCCTGCGCGAACAATGATGGCGGTCAGTTCATTTCTTGAAAACCCATCAAACTCTCCTGTAATTACAACGGTGTAACCGTTCAGAGCGCCAACAGGTACAGGTCTCTCATTGAAAGCTTCGCCTGTTTCTGAATCCACATACATTAATTTTGTAACGACGGCGGCATCTTTCGGGTATTTTACCGCGTTTATGTCACTCGAATACTCTCCGTCGAGAAGACCGAGTTCCATCGCAAGACGCAATCTATGCTTGCATGGCCGTTGAGACCCGGCATTATCATAACAATTGCATTTATTTGGATATGTATTATATATCCCGTGGCGACCGCTGAAAACACCGAATTGTGCTGTCGGTTCTATGCCGAGCGGTGTCATATCGGCGGCTTTTGCCTTTTCATATCTTTTCATCCACTCTTCATCGTCGGTCTGTATTATCCATTTTTCACCTGTCATGCAACTTACCTCATTTCGTTATAATCTTTCGTACTTGTGCTATTTTTCCGTGAAGGTGGTATTCTTGAGCTCCATTATATATAGAAAGGAGACCAGCTATGAACAATACTTTGTTTGCGGAGCTGTTTGATCTGCTCGATGCGGAACAGCAGGACGAGATTATTGCGACGATAAAATCCCTTTTATCTGAGCAATTATCAGAGCCTGATGTTCCGGAGACAGACGACTAAACAGTTCAACAACCTCTGCGGTGCGCTCGTTGTCTACAATGACAGCGGGCGCCTTTTCTTTTTGCCAGCCCATGATCCATTTCGACGACACGCCGATCGCATCTGCGATGATAACAATTTCATCTATAGGTATTTTTTTTATTTGTCCGCTTGTCCATCTTTGCAGCGTTGATTTAGGAATGTCTGTCATGGCAGATATTTGAGCTAATGAAAAGCCTGAATCGCTTATTGCTTCCCGAAGTCTTGATGTTATCATTTCTAACTCTGTCATAATCCATGCACCTCGTAAATATAGAATAACATTTATAATCCCAAAAATCAAGACAATTTCACGAAAAAAAATTAAATTTTCCCGAAAAACGGGTTGACAAACAAAAATCAGCGTGGTAATATAAAATCGTCCCGAAAAACGGGACAGTAATAATATAAGGTGGTGAAATGAATGGTAAGAACGAACGAGCTTATAGCAGAACGAGCGAGAGCTGGTTTTTCCAGGAAAGACGCGGCAGCTGCTTGCGGTTGTTCCACAAATACATATGCTCTCAAAGAGACCGGAAAAGCATCGTTCACTACAGAAGAAGTAGTCGCACTGTGTGACGCAATGGGAATTGACGACATTGAAAGGCGCGGCTATATTTTTTTAGCCTTGCCGTCCCGAAAAATGAGACAGAATAGATCTGCAAGGGCGGTGAAGTAAAATGACACTCGAAGAGATCCGCCGGAGCGAAAAGCTCTTTCTGACGGCAGACGAGATATCCGAGACCTGCGGATCGAGCCCGCAGACGATCCGCGTTCAGGCGCAGCAAAATCCGCAGTCTCTCGGCTTTCCCGTGTCGGTCATCGGCAGCAGGGTCCGCATCCCGCGGCTCCCGTACCTTCATTTTTTAGGATACTGAAAGGAAGAAAAGAAATGACACTCGACGAAATCATCATGTGGAGCCTTCACTTCACACTTTGGATCTGCATTTTTGTTGTCGCAATCCATTACCGCGATAAAATCGCAACGAAGCTCTTAATCGCCGCGCTCGTTGTTTGGCATATCAGGAAGGCCGTGAGCAAAGCTTTCCGCGACGAATATGCAGAAAAACACGCGGAGTTTATAGAGAAAAAGCGCCAGCATATCCGGAAAGCGCGCAACCGCAAAATCGAACGGCTCGAACACAAAAAAACCATTCTTCGTGAAAAATGTCTGCATCTCAGAGCCGAGGCGATCGACGATATGCTCGCGGAAGGGAGGGAAATCAAAAAAAATGATCCGGCACCGCTGCAACAGTGCCGAACCTACGAAGACGTGCGCCTAAACACGATCTTTCTTGTGTATTCTAACACGAACAAACCCAAAAGTCAAGACAAAGGATGAAAGATATGAATGACAACCAAACTATGGACCTGATCATCGTTCGGCAACTTCCCATTATTGAGGAACAGCTGCAGAGCGTCAGTGAAGAAATCAGGTCGCGCATCGAGGGCATCCGAGCGATGGATGTCACCGAGGACAATTACAAGGAAATCAAAAAATACCGCGCTGATTTTCGGAAGCTCATCAGCGAGCTTGAAGCTCGTCGCATAGCGGTGAAAAAACAGGTCATGCAGCCGTACGAAGCGTTCGAGGCGATCTATAAGCAGTATATCACCGACGTATACAAGCCTGCTGATACCGAGATCTCCGCAAAGATCAAATTCATCGAAGATGCGCTGAAAGCGCAGAAGATCACCGAGGCGCAGGAATACAGCGCGGAATACGCTGCAAGCCTGGGCATCGATTTCGTCACGTTCCCCGACGTCGGTATTGAAGTCACGATGAACGTCTCCCGGAAGCGTCTCAGGGAAGCGTGCAAGGAATATCTCGACCGCGTTGCCGAAGATCTGCAGCTGATAAAAACGCAGCCGCACGCCGCCGAAATTCTGGTGGAGTATAAAACATCACGGAACGTATCCCGGGCAATCACGCTCGTCAACGACCGGCACGCGCGAATCGAAGAAGAGCTCCGCAACGCGCAGCTGCACGACGCGGAAGCCGACGCCATGAGAGCGGCAGAACAGAAGGTCGACGATGCGATCAGCGCCGCCGAAGCCGAAGGGCCGGAAGCCGCCGAGGCGTTTGCTCCGCCGGCAGAGATCGAATCGGCAGAGGAAGCGACGCCTGCGAAGAAGTACGTCGTTGCGTTCCGGTACGAGACCGCAGATCTTGAATCTATCAGACGCATAAAGGCAGAAATGGAAAGGAACGGAACATATGAACAACTCTAAAGCCTTGACGCAAGAGGAAAACAGATCCCGGTTTTCCGTTGCGATTACGACAAAGAAATTTCAAGAGCTGATCAACAACACGCTCAAGGATCCCGGCAGAGTACAGCGCTTCATCGGCGCGATCACGTCCGCCGTCGCCGTGAGTCCGACGCTTCAGACGTGCAATGCCGGTTCGATCCTCGCCTGCGCGCTGCTCGGCGAATCGCTGGGACTCTCTCCGTCCCCGCAGCTCGGACAGTATTACATGATACCGTTCAAGCAGAGAGAGAAGAAGGATCGCAACGGGGAAATCATCGTCCCCGCCGATGTCAAGGCGCAGTTCGTTATCGGCTACAAGGGATATATCCAGCTCGCGATCCGCAGCGGATATTATAAGAAGCTCAACGTCATTGAGATCAAGCGCGGCGAGCTGATACACTTCGATCCGCTGAACGAGATCATCGACTGCATCATGATCGACGATTTCGAGGAACGTGAAGCAGCTGAAACGATCGGCTACTACGCTATGTTCGAATATCTGAACGGTTTCCGCAAGGCGATCTACTGGACGAAAGAAAAGATGGTCAGTCACGCGGACAAATACAGCCCGGCATTCTGGAAGGACGCCGCCGATATCAAAAGCAACGGTAAAACCTATCACCGTGTCAGCTACGCCGATTACGAAAAAGGCAACTACAACAAAGCGGATGAGTGGATGTATTCCTCTTTCTGGTATAAGAATTTCGACGATATGGCGAAGAAAACGATGATTCGTCAGCTGATCAGCAAATGGGGCGTTATGTCCACGGAGATGCAGCAGGCGTTTGACAGCGACACGACGATCTCTGATATCGGACAGGGCGGCGAGATCATATCGAGCGAGGACGATCTCGATCTGCCTGACAGTCCCGAAGCTCCGGTATCGCCGCCGCCGGAACAGGTTGATCTGAATGCATTATGATCCGATATGAAATTATTTCGACCGGATCGGACGGTAACGCCGTTACAATAAACGACTCGATCCTGATTGATTGCGGCGTCACCTATAAAGCTCTCGGTGAGCGGGTAAAAAAACTGCGGCTCGTGCTGCTGACGCACCGGCATACGGACCATCTCAACAAAACAACGATCCGTCTGCTTGCGATGACAAGACCGACGCTGCGCTTTGGATGCTGCGCCTGGCTCGTGAATGAGCTGGTAAACTGCGGAGTGAACAAGTCCCACATCGACGTTTACAACCCGAATATGCATTATCAGTATCCGGCTGCCTGCATTTCGCCTTTTTTCCTCTCGCATGACGTGCCGAACTGCGGATATAAAATACACCTGCGGTCTGGCGAAAAGATCGTCTATGCGACAGATTGCGGGAATCTCGACGGAATATCTGCACGCAACTACGATCTGTATCTCATCGAAGCGAACTATATCGACGAAGATATACAGCAGAAGATCAAGGAAAAAAAGAAAACCGGCGAATACATCTACGAGTACCGTGTTCTCCGGGCGCACCTGTCGAAAGCGCAATGTGACGATTTTATCTACAGCAACATCGGCACAAACGGAACTTATGTTTATATGCACTGCCATAAGGCAGAAGAAAAGGAGTGATAAAAAGTGCTTAACAGCGCTATCATCATGGGACGGCTCACGGCCGATCCGGAGCTGCGAACGACGCAAAGCGGACTTTCCGTATCCACCTTCACCGTCGCCGTCGAACGGAACTATTCCGGCAAAGACAGCGAACGCAAGACGGATTTCATCCGCTGCGTCGCCTGGCGTCAGCAGGCAGAGTTTTTGACGAAGTATTTCGGCAAAGGTCAGATGATCGCCGTACAGGGAACGATTCAGGTCCGCAATTATGAGGACCGCAACGGCATCAAGCGAGAACAGACCGAGATCATCGTCGATAACATCAGTTTCTGCGGATCGAAAGCCGAGAGTGACGCGCCGGCGAGATCTTCGGCACCCGCACAGCCGGCAGAGCCGCGGATCGACGTTACTGCCGACGATCCGGCGGACTACCCGGACGATGATGATTTACCATTTTAACAGATAGGAGATATTTACAATGGATATTAACCTCGGAATCATAACAATCGAAACGGACGAATATCAAGCTTTGATCGAACGCCAGCAGATTTTATTCATGCTTGTGAATGATTTTATGGATCATGCAAGCGCATCGCTGTCGAGCTACAGATCGACGCCTTCATACAACGTCAGCGACGAGCTGATCGATCGCATCTGCAAAACCGTGAACCCCCGTAAATATGAAGGAATGATTCAGCGGATTTCCGCACGGGCTGAACAGGAAGGAAAGGAGGGCGTCTGATATGGCAGCGGCGAAACAGGAGCTTATCGCGATCAAACCGATCGAGATCCAAAAGGTATATCTTCGGCTCACCGGAGATACGCCGATCATAATGCACGCGTGGAGCGAAAAAGCAAAGCGTATGATGCTCGAAGCTCAGCAGGGCAAAGCAAAGGGCAAACAGAAGGAGATCCGCCGCCCGGCCGATGATTTCATTCAGTCGATGTATTGGCTCTCCGAAAAACCGTGCTACAGTGATACCGCGAGCGATGAAGAGATTATGGAGCTTTTCAACGACGCTATCCGCAACGGCGCACGCTTCGGGTGCCCGGTGACGGCCTTCAAGCAGGCCGCGATCTCGGCGGCGTACCGCTCCGGCTGGTCGAAGGATAAGGTATCGCTTCAAGGCGCGTTCTTCATCGAGAGCGACGAGAACGGCAATACGGAGCTGTTCAGTGACCCTCCGATTATGCGCGAGGATATGGTACGCATCGGAATGGGTACGGCCGATCTGCGGTATCGCGGCGAGTTCCGCAACTGGAACGTCGATCTGACCATCGACTACAACAAAAACGGGCAGTACAGCCTTGAGAACATCATCAACATCATCAACGCCGGCGGGTTCTCCTGCGGCGTGTTCGAAAGCAGACCGGAAAAAGGCGGTCAAAACGGAATGTACCACGTCGAGACAAACTGATATTTATAGGGCGGGCGGTAGGGATATGGCAGATATGTTGAGGCAAGTTACGTTTTGATTTGGTATGGTTGGTTGTGGCAGCTATGGTATGGCCGGTCACGGCGGGATTTGCTCAGGTTGGCAGGTAGGTCGGGACGTGATGAGGTTGGTCGGGCTTGGTTTCGGCAGACATGACATGATAAGTTTGGGTATGCTTTGTTTTGGCATGACAGTCAAGGTGAGCTATGTTCCGTTTCCTTTGGTTCCGGTGCGGCAGATATGGCGAGCTTCGGTAAGATTGGCTGCGTTTGGGTATGGCATGACAGGTGAGGCAAGCTCTGTTAAGTTATGCTGCGGTGCGGTATCGGTTGGGTTCGGTATGGCAGGCGATAAAAGAAAGGTTGATATAAATGAAATTTGCATACAAAGTCGGCGCGGTGATCCCCGTCAGCGCGGACGTCGCCGGGAACATGTGCAAGCAGCTCGAACGGACGGTAGGCCTGACCGCTCAGAACCTTCTTGACGCGAACAGGGCCGAAGATGCGCCGCTGCATTCCGCTTTCGAGTGGAACGACGCCAAAGCGGCGGAATCATACCGGTTGAATCAGGCGGCGTACATTATCCGCAGCCTTGTGACGGTCGAAGATGAGAAAAGCGCTCCGGTCCGCGCGTTCTTCACGGTTGAGCGGAAGATCTATGAAAGCATAGACGTGATTCTTGCGGACAGGTCGAAAACCGAAGATCTTTTGAAAATCGCCCTGCGGGAGCTGAAAGCGTTCAAGGCGAAGTACAGCCAGCTGATAGCTCTGTCAGGTGTGTTTGACGCGATTGATCATATTCAGCTATAAGGCTTCTGAACCGTTGAGCCGTAAATCAGCGGTATCCCAAACCCGATGCGCTATTTATTATTTATTTTATGCGTGCCCCTCGTCAGAGGTTGGGAACGGACACCGGTACAAGTACCGTAAAACGGGTAGCCGGTTGGCGGCTCGGAACAGACGAGCAATCCAAACATGAACGGAGGTGAATAGGGATGATGCGGATCGAGACAAAAAGCGGGTACAAGGCGTATCATTGCACGGCGACGGAGATCAAGATCACCGGTGGTAAGGGAATCTGCGACAGTTGCGGGAAGCCACATCGGCTGGGCTACCTGATTCCGGTATTGAACAGATGGTATTGCGAAGGCTGCTTTAACGAATGGGATAATTCCACCCGATTCTACGGGTCGGATAACGCCGTTGAGCAACGGGTCGATGCGTACTATCGGCAGATGATCCCATTAACCGGGTGAGCAAGACGGTGACAGCCGTGATCAAAGGCTTCGACGGTAAACGGCTCTTGATTGAGCCGACAGAGGATATCACCCGGGAGCTGATGCAGAAGAGCGTCAACGACGTGGAGCTGCGTTTGAACGACGGAAGATCGATCTCAAACGATCAGAGACGCAAGACGTTCGCAATTATCCGCGATATTGCGCTTTGGTCCGGGCACGATCCTGACGAGATCCGCGCGTTCATCGAGTGGGATTTCGTATGCAAGGCGGGAATCGAGCCGTTCAGTCTGTCGGACGTGGATATGTCGACGGCGACGGATTTCATCAGCTATCTGATCGACTTCTGTTTCCGCTGGTCGGTGCCGACGCGCGACTCGCTTCTCGATCGTACCGACGATATCGACAGGTATCTCTATATGTGTCTTGCGTATCGCAAATGCGCCGTATGCAACGCGCCGGCTGACGTTCACCACGTCGATCGCGTCGGCATGGGCAGAGATCGGGAAAAGATCGTACATGTCGGTTTACGGGCTTGTGCGCTATGCCGGACACATCATCAGGAAGCGCACGACGACGAGCAGGCGTTTTTCGAGAAATACCATATCTACGGTATCAAGCTCGACGAATACCTCTGCAACCGGCTGAGGCTCAACACTGGAAGGAGTGAGAAACAATAGCACGTCCCCCGAAAGACGGGGTTGACTACTTCCCGAAAGATACCGACTTCTATCAGGACGATAAGGTGCGGCTGCTTCGGGCTGAATTCGGGGCAAAGGGTATGTATATGCTTGATTACATACTCTGCGAAATATACCGATCAAATGGGTACTTTCTTCAATGGGACAATCGCAGGTGCTTCCTTGTGTCGGACGGTGCGGGTTGTGGTTGCGGTCCCGATTACATCAGCGAGTTCATCTCCGGGTGCCTCCGATGTTCGTTCTTTGATGAACGGGTGTTTAACGCGTTTGGAGTTTTGACGTCAGCGGGTATCCAGCGGCGTTACATCAGGATGTTTAACGGCCGTGACTTCATACAGATTCAAGCGGAATACTGGTTGCTGGACGTAGCAAACAAAAAAGACGTTCCCGCCAGTGTTCAAAATAAGATCAATTTTTTGCGGTTTAAAAGTACAGAAAACCCCGATAAAAGTACAGAAAACCCCGATAAAAGTACAGAAAACCCACAAAGTACAGTAAAGAAAAATACATTAAATGAAAGTACATCAAATGATGATATGCGCGGAGCTGCTGTCGCAGACTCCACGCCGGACGAATCGCCCGTCGTCGCAAGGATCCCGCTCAACGATAAGACGGAATATCTCGTGCATCAATCCGCTGTGGATCATTACGCGGAGCTGTACCCGGCCGTAGATGTGCCGGCAGAGCTCCGAAAGATGCAAGGATGGTGCGAGACGCATCCGAAGAAGCGGAAGACGCGCAGAGGCGTCCAGGCGTTCATCACGAGCTGGCTTTCGAAGACGCAGGATCGCGGCGGCGTATCGATCCCGTCGGAATCGTTCAAACCGGAAAGCAGAGCAGCGGTATCTTACGATATCAAATCTGCCGAGGATCAGGCGGCAGCCGGCGCACCGGTCTATACGTCGCGAAAACAAAAAAAATAAGCCGCTGGGACGAACAGCGGCAAGCGAAAGGAAAACGTATAATGGCAGAAATCATTCCGCTCGTGAATATTATATCACAAGCGCAGGAAAAAGTCAAACGAGAAATCGAAATATACAGTAAAACTCTGGGTATGATCAAGTGGGCCGATCAAGAAGCTAACGTACCAACGGCGTAACGTTGGAGAAAGGTAGACAAAAAATGGAGAATTATGTATACACCGAAGAAGTCACGGGCGAGATCGTACAGATCCCCGTTAAACTGTTACATCACCACCACGATAACCCTCGTAAGGATCTCGGCGATCTGACCGAGCTGACCGAGAGCATCAAGGCGAAGGGCGTCCTTCAGAACCTCACCGTCGTGCCGTTTTGGTTCAAAATGACCGGCGTCGGCTGCGACGATCCGAAACAGCAGGCCGAAATGGGCTACCTCGTCGTGATCGGGAACAGACGCCTCGAGGCCGCAAAGAAAGCCGGGCTTGAAACGCTGCCCTGCATCATTGCGAAGATGACGCCGGCCGAGCAGGTACAGACCATGCTGCTGGAAAACATGCAGCGCACCGATCTGACCGCCTACGAGCAGGCACAGGGATTCCAGATGATGCTCGATTTCGGCGACACGGTAAAGACGGTTGCGGAGAAAACCGGCTTTTCGGAATCCACGATCCGGCGCCGGCTTGAATGGGCAAAGCTCGACGGCGATACGATGAAAGAAGTGTCCTCCCGTCAGATCTCCCTCATGGATCTGGATAAGCTTTCCAAGATCGACAATATCGAAACGCGGAATCTGGTTCTTTGCGAGATCGGCACAAATAACTTTGAGAACAAGCTGCAGCAGGTGATCAAAGCACAGGAGGACGCAAAGATTGAGGCCAAATGGCGTGAGTTCCTGACCGGAAAGGGAATGATCGAACGCCCATACACCGAGCTTTCCGACTACAATAAGTACGCCTGGTGCAGCCCGAATTTCATCGAATTGAAAACCGCGGATATGGAGAAATATCGCTCTATGTTTAATAGCGGTGAGCAGTATTACTTCGGCTTCAGATACGGATGTGCGTATTTTCGCAAGGAAAAGACAGAGGCAGAAACGCTGTCGCCTGAACAGGAAGAAAGGAAACGCGCCGAAGACGAGCGAAAAGAAAAGAAACAGGCCTTTGCAGAAATGTTCACTCGGGCATATATGCTCCGTGTGGCCTTCGTCGATAAGCTCTCAGAAACGGCGATCAAGAAGAAAGCTGAAATCATCATTGCAGCTATTATTCGTGCCGATTGGACTGTTCGCTATACCAGAAAAGAAAATCAGTCGTTCGCGGATATGATGGGCGTAATCCTTCCCAAAGAAGCGAAAAACTACGGAATGGTGCAGGAAGCAACGGAAGCAAACCCCTACAAAGCACTTCTGAGCTTCGCGCTCTATAGCCTCGGCGAGAAGGAGGACGAAGATTGCCTTGATTATTATAACCACTTCGAGAAAAACGAGAGGCTTCAGGAAATCTACGACATCCTCTGCGCTCTCGGCTATCAGATGAGTGATGAAGAAAAGTCCCTTATGGATGGATCGCATGAGCTCTACACGCCGAGACCTTCGGCCGATGACGATGAAGACGACGAGGACGGCGATTACGACGGGGAGTATGGCGACGATGGCGACGATGGCGACGATGACTTTGAAGAAGAAGTAGCTTCGGAGGATGACGCCATAATCGCCGCTCTGGAAGGCGAGGATGCGGACGATGAACAGTAACGTTGTCAACTATGCAAACGAGGATGTCGGGTTTTACCCGACACCCTCGGACCTTGTGGATAAGATGCTCGATCTCATAGATTGGGATAAATCCTTCACCATTCTGGAACCGAGCGCCGGCAAGGGAAACATCGTCGACGCCATCCAGCGCAAGGCCTATCTCCGCAGATATAGCCGGTACGGTGATAAATCCGGCGTTTCCGTGGATTGCATCGAGATCGATCCTGATCTGCGCGGCATTTTGGAATATAAATATGGCGGCGGTCAGGCAACGGAGCTGCGAGACAGAATTCGTTCTCTCGATTCCGTGTGCAATGAATACGACGGCAGCGAGAATGGACGCCAGCTCAAAGCTCTGCGAAATGAAGAGCATATTTTGGAAAGCACCCCCGTCGTGGTCGTTTATGATGACTTCCTGACCTTCACGACCTATAAGCGTTACGACGTCATTGTGATGAATCCTCCGTTCGCAAACGGCGACGAACATCTGATCCATGCGCTTACGCTGCTGCGGCACGGTGGGAAGGTTATCTGCCTGCTCAATGCAGAAACGATCAGAAACCCGTATACCAACCGACGGAAGGCGTTGATCGCCAAGCTCGACAAATACGAGGCAAAGATCCGCTACATACAAAATGCGTTCAGATATTCGGAGCGCAATACGGACGTGGAGATCGCCATGGTCGAGGTTGATATACCGCAGAAGGAAGAAACCAGCTTCATCTTTGAGGGGCTGAAAAAGGCACAGGAGGCGAAGACCGAGAGTGCCGGGCCCCAAGAATTGACATCCGGGGACTTTTTGGAGCAGATCGTCCAGCAGTTCAATTTTGAGGTAAACGGAACGATCCGACTGATCCGAGAGTATGAGGCGATCAAGCCCTATATGCTCTCTTCTTTTGAGGAAGGCTGCAAGGACGCGATCCTGACGCTTTCTCTCTCCAAAGACGAACGGAATTATTTTCAGGTGTGCGACGTCAACAAGTACCTGAAGATCGTCCGCATGAAGTATTGGCGGGCGTTGTTCAAGAACAAGCAATTCACCGGCGCCCTAACAGAGAACCTTTTGGAGAAGTACATGAACATGCTCGACAGCATGGGCGACTACGATTTCACGATGTTCAATATCCGAGCTTTTCAGCAGAAGATGATGAGCGAGCTGGTTCAAGGCGTCGGAGAAACGATCCTTGCGCTGTTCGATAAGCTTTCCGAAGCGCATTCCTGGTACCCGGAATGTGGAACCAATATCCACTACTTCAACGGGTGGGCGACGAACAAAGCGCACATGATCAACACGAAGAAGGTCATTATCCCCACATACGGCTGCTATTCCTCATATTCATGGGAGAGCGGGAAGCTGAACGAAAGCGCGGCCTGCAAAGCCCTCTCCGATCTGGAAAAGGTTTTCAACTACCTTGACAATGGAGAGACGTCCGGGCCGGATCTCCGCGAGCAGGTCAAAGCATACGCTGCTGCAGGCATCACTAAGAAAATCCCGCTGAAATACTTCTTCGCCACCTTCTACAAAAAAGGCACCTGCCACATCGAATGGCGCGTGCCGGAGCTGGTCGAAAAGCTGAACATCTACGGCTGCCAGCGAAAGAATTGGCTGCCGCCGAGCTACGGCAAAAAGCACTATGCGGATATGACGCCAGAGGAAAAGACCGTTGTCGACGAATTTCAGGGCGAAGAGGCCTATGCAAAAGTTATGGCTCGGACTGACTATTACCTTATGAGCGACGCTGCTATCGGCGTAAAACTGTTGACAACAGGTGCAGAAACGGAGTTACAACCATGATAAGATATACAATCAGGAATGACAACGGCTCGGTTGAATTGAAAAAAGGTTATCTGCCGATACATGCTTTATACCGTCTCGCTGAGTATGAAGACCGCGGCCAGGTGCCGCTGGAAATTCCCGACGCCAGAACTAAGGTAAATATTCTCGCCGCACTGGGTGAACTTGCGGAATACAAGGACGCCGAGCGCGACGGTCGCCTTGTGGTGCTGCCTCGCAAGGTCGGAAAGCAGGTGTATTGGTTTACCGGAACAGTTATCATTCCATGCACCGTGTATGGGTATGTGATAGACAATAAAGGAAAATTGCGGATGGAATTGCCGGATATTGACTGCACACCGATTTATCCTTGGCCGGGGCATATTTTCCTCACCCGCAAGGAAGCGGAGAAGGCGTTGAAAGGAGCTGCTGAAACATGAAGCCTATTTACATTCCAAAAGGCAAAGCAAAAGAATACGGCGACTACGCCATCAATATTTATACCGGCTGTCCTCATCGGTGTTTTTACTGCTTCGCGCCGAATGTATTACGAAAAGACAGGGAGCTGTTCCATACGCAGATCGAGCCGCGGCCGGAGATCGTAGATGAAACGCGGCGTCAGATCGAGCGCGAAGGGATCACCGGAAAGCTCGTGCATCTCTGTTTTACCTGCGATCCGTACCCGACAGGATATGATTCCACGGCTACGCGGGAAATCATAAAACTACTGAAAGAGAGCGGCAATCACGTTCAGATCCTGACCAAAGGCGACGGCAGCAGAGACTTTGATCTGCTGGATTCCGAGGATTGGTACGGAATAACACTTGACGGCTCGGAAACAGCCACAGAGTTTTGCGACCGTGTTTATCCGATGAGGGACGCTCACGCCAAAGGAATAAAGACATGGGTATCCTTCGAGCCGGTTCTTGTCTCAAGCAACGTGTTGGACCAAATAATAGCACTGAAAAGAGTCGGAATCATTGACAAGGTCAAGATCGGCAAGCTCAATTATTATCCGTCGGATATTGACTGGTCTGATTTTGGCCGAAAGGCAGAAAAGCTCTGCAAGGATCTCGGGCTTGAATACTACATCAAAGAAAGCCTCCGGGCAGAAATGGAGGGGTCGGAATGACAGCAAACGACATTCGAGCGGCACTTCGGACGAAATACCACGACAGCCGGCAATATGCCATCGCCGAAGAGGTCGGCTTGACGACCGGATTCAGTCATCGGCGCCTCGATATGATGATCCTCGACTGCTACAACTCTAACGGCTTTCGGATCGACGGTTTCGAGATCAAAGTCAGTACGAGCGACCTTCGTCGCGAGCTCGAGGATCCAGAGAAGCACGTCGCATTCTTCGACGTGATCGACTATTACACTATCGCGGTCCCGGTCGGTGTAGCAGATCCGCTCTTAGACATCATCCCAAAGAAGTGGGGAATCCTGATCGTGAACGAGGACGGAACAACGCGCTTCAAGCGCAGGCCGCTCGCGCTTGAGGACAGAAAGGCAGACAAAGCCGTACCCAGAGGTTTCTTCGCCTCTATCGTGAGGGCGGTCCAAAGCAGGCAGCCAGCAGAGCAGGAGCTCCGAAAAGAGTACGAGCGGGGAAAATCAGAAGGAAAAGCCGAGGCAGAACGTCACCAGGCCTACACGAGCAACAGGGTACAGCGAGAGGCGGCAAAGCTCGATGCCTATGACAAATTGTGTTCTCGCTTCTCTCTTTATCGTGATGACAAAATTGACGAAGTGATGGACGAGTTCGAGGCATTCAGAAAGCTGAACATCGACTGGTTGCGTTCGGATATCACCGGCACGATCAACAGACTGACAAATTTGCGCGATATGCTGGGAGGTGCAGGGAATGAAAACCAATGAAGAATTGCGTAACGTCCCCAATCTCCTGATCCTCCACGCAACTCTGGACGGCGGTATGGGAGAGCTGTTCAAGCTCGGCAAGCGGTTCGCTTCTGTCATCTGGAGCACCGGCGGCGGCTGGGATCACGTCAGCGTCTGCCCGTATAAGCACTCCTATACGCCCTCATGGGACGATACGATGCGGTATATGACGAACTCAGAGATGATCCCGACAATAACCGCGCAAACAGGATCATTGCAGATTTCGACGAAGCGGTCGGAAGCATTGTCGATCTTATTCTTGATATGGACGGTGATGTGGAATGAACAGACGGAAAGCAAAAAAAGCGGTGAAGAAAAAACATAATATTAAAATATGGGGCGGCAATTTATCCCCGAGATTCATCGATACATTTATGTCGACAACAAAAGCGATTCGGGACGGTTTATTAAGGGGGCCTCGGAATGAGTGAAGACATCCGTTTAAGTTTGCACCCGTGCGGCGACGGATGGGTGTGTTGCGACGGTAATTGCGCAGACTGTCACCGAATTCTCGGCTGTCCGGTCGTCTACTCTGATAGAACGAACCCAACCGAACACCCTCCTACTCCAGCAACCGATACGCCGTCAGATGATTTCATAAAAGATACGTACGAAAATATTAAAAAAACGGCTGCGATACAAGCCGAGCAAGCGGCTTTGAAATCTTTGATTGATGAATTGAGACGGCTGAACGAACTGATACAAGAAACAACCGAGAAGATACGAGAGGTTGTGATACCGATACCGCCGGGCACGCCCGAAGACACGATAAAGAAGATCGACCGGATATGCAGGCACAATAAAAGGAAAGGACGAAAGAAAAAGCGTGGATAACAAAGATTTTTTGTCATGCGACATTCTTATGACGCTCCCAAAAGAAACGTGGCTTGATGTAGCCGACGATTTGAACAAGGGCACTGCAGCTATCGCGAAATTTCTTTTTGTAATGGACCGTGAAGGCGAAGGACTCAAGGACGCGAAAGAGTTTATTGCTGAAATGCATCTCGCAATTCAGGCAATGTGGATCATTTCAGAGCTGTCGGATAGAATTAAAGTCTTCGTTTCTACTGATCTGCCGAGATTTCCCGGAAGAAAGGGCGGTGATACAGAATGAGATACATCGACGCCGACGCGCTGATGAAAGGATTTTTTGAACAATTCTGCAGTTGCGAAGGTAAAGAAACTTGCGAAATACTCTGCGATGTGTATATCCCGACGATACGCGAGTTCTTGCAGAATTTTCCGACGGTGGATATCCACCAGAATGCAGACGGAATGAATGATTATATTAAACGGGAAGACGCAATCCGCGCCGTCGATGAAAGGATCAAAGAATTAAGCAAAGACCGGGTGTTTCGCAGAAAGCAGCTGACGGATGTGATTGATCTTTTAGGTGTAAAAAAATACATAAGCGAAATTCCAACTGCGGACGTTACTGAAAGGGTCCGGTGGATCAATGTGAATTACGCCCTGCCGAAAGGGGGTGCTCTGGTAATGGTTTATGGACTCGACAAAAAAGAAAAGAGCGATGCAATGGACTTCTGTTTCTATTCAGAAAGAAAAGGATTCGGCACGCATTTACAAGTGATGTACTGGATGTATTTACCGGAGACACCGAAAGGAGATTCGTAGATATGGATGTCATAGCGGAATATATATATGATTCGATGCGGATGGACGACAGCGCGGGCGGGTGGAAATACGCGATCGACAAGACGATGGAATATCTGAATCTGCCGCACTCGCTGACCGAAATGCTGAAAGAGGAGAAACTGGACAGTCACGGCAGAAAAGAAACAAGAGGATACAGCCTTTGCGATACGCGGCTGTTCGAACTGACGAAAACGACGTTGCAGCGCGACTACGATCCGAAGAAACAGGATCCGTGGTTCGACCGGGAAGTCAGTATTTTCAGGGCGGAATTCGTCGGCGTGGCGTCGGCGTGGGCGGAGCTGCTGTATTTTGCTGGAATCCGATTAAATCGGGCACGTGGACTTTGAAAAGCGGGTGAAAGATAATTGAAAAAAAGACAAATAATCGCCGTCGATTTTGACGGAACCCTCTGCGAAAATGAATTCCCGGAAATCGGGGCAGCGCGCACAAGCGTAATTGACTCTCTGCTTATGGAACAGAGATTCGGTGCAAGGCTGATCTTGTGGACGTGCCGAACAGGCGACCTACTGGAAGAAGCGGTACAATGGTGCCTTGAACGCGGAATCCAGTTTGATGCCGTGAACGAGAACCTGCCGGACGTCATTGAACAATTCGGAGGCGACACGCGAAAGATCGTCGCCACCGAATACTGGGATGACCGTTCGATAAATATGAACGTCATGAGATATACTTTCGACACGAGAATAGCGTTAGCGGAAGATGTTCAAAGGTCGCTCAAAATTCTCGAGAGAAGTATTATAACGTCCGTTTTGACGGAGGTGTGTTATGAAAATGATGTTTCGGCAGGCGCTCCGGATGCATTAGAGCGTATCTTGATTAAAGAGATATCTATTGCCGATGATAGCTCAACCTCATTATTACGAGCGCATGATGCGCGGAAGGTGATAGCTTTTTATTTGCGATCTTTTTCGTCTGAATTTATTAGTACGGTAATCGGATGCATTGACGATTGGATTACGCTATATCCAAAAGACAGTCGCCGCGAGGTCTATCAGGAAATCCTTCGGATGTGTAAGTCTGAATGGAGGTATCGATATCATAAAAGTAAGTGATTGCAGAAACTGCAAATACTTCGTCCGGAAGTGTTGGACGCAGACGTATTGCCCGGCGAATTATCACGCGATAGGTTTCAGTCACGCATACGGATATTGCGGATTCTATAAGCAACGGTGCAGCTTTGTGAGAAAGTGTTCAATGATATATCGGCGATAATGGAAAGAGGTAAAAATATGCAACTGTTATATTGCGATTATGCAATACACACGTCTATGGTTAAACATAACGCAGAGGATGCATGGAAGATGAGCGTTCGCTATTTTTTGCGGGAGCTCGGGATGGATCCTGATTATGCAGAGCTTCTTGAATATGAAGAAATACTTTATGACGGAAAACCCGCACGGGCATACCGTCTCTTCAAGTTTCCGTTTTTTATTGTATTTGGACCGCCGAAGTCGTTCACGGGTGAAGGTGTTCTACATTATCGTGCAGAGTTCTCGGGAGAAACAAGTATGTGGGTGAAAAACCTGAAAATGCTGCGCGTAAAAAAATATATCGGGAGGTGGTAACAGATGAACTGTATATGTAACAAGTGCAAGGAAAATTTCAGCGTTGAAAAACATGATATCAGGACGATTCATAGCGGTGATATTGACGTTGAATATTTTTGCTGTCCTAAATGCGGACGAATATACCATGTGCTCACAACAGACGCGGAAATGCGGAAGCTGATCTGTGAAAGAATGAGACTTGCGCAATCTGTTCGACTTGCGCGAGCGAAAAGATTTCGAGAGAAAGCCATAAAAAAGCTGCTTGTCGAGATCGATAAAATCAAAGCGAAACAGGAAACGCACTACCAGGAACTTAAGCCGATCGGTAAAAAAATTCTTGCAGAGATGCAAGATGAAGCTGCGGAAACGGGGGGAATGGCAATGTTGAAAGATTTTGCTATCTGGAAAGCCGCCGTCGTTAAAAGGAATTATCGATGTCCGAACTGCGGCGGGCGCGTCGGATCAACGACCGGCGAATACAATCCCGACGATATCGAAAAACACGGGAAAAGAAGATATCTGCTGTGCGGGTTTTGCGCTACGCCCGTCGCATATATCGAAACACGGGAAGTCCCGGAAGACGGGAATTCGGGCGGATGAGCAATGAGATCGTCGTCGCTTTCGGAATGGGTGCAACCGTAACGCTGATCCTGATGCTTATCGTATGGACTATTTCGGATCGACAGAAAGAACGGGAGGAAATCTATCGGATGACTGCTAAAGAATACCTCGAAAACGTGCGCCAAAAACGGGTTGAAATCGAGAGCCTGAAAGCCGAGCTTGCATATCTGCGAGATAACATGGATATGCTGAACGGCATTGATTATGCGGCTCCGCGCGTTATATCATCCCCCGAGGGGGATACAGGTATTATAAGCATTATCGCCCGTATGCAGCACCTTGAGCATGTGCTTGCGGCGAAGATCGACGTTTACACCGCGCAGCTGTTTGAGGCGGAGTGCATCATCCGGTGCGTCTCGGATGATGTACTTCGCGCTATTCTGATAGATCGTTATATCAACAATATGACGCCGCAGGAGATCGCCGATAAAATGGGCTATACCGAGCGGCATATCTTCACGCTATTAAAAGACGCCCTATCAAAAATCATACTTCCGAAACACTTCAGTAGATTTCAGTAAAGATTTCAGTGAATTTCAGTCGGATCTGTGCTATTATAAGAGCGTAGAAATCTAACCATAAGAGCCGTCCGAAAGGGCGGCAATTTTTATTGGAGGGAGGTTTTTCGGACAGTGGTGTCGCTCCTTTGCACCGCTGTTTTACGCGCGGCTTGCCCGCAAAAAGAAAGGAGAAATCATTTTGTTTTCAAAAATAACATCGAAATTCAAAAGCAATCCATCTGTCTATTATTCAATGAGCATTGCCGCAACGTGGGCGGGCATCGGCTCTCTGATGAACGGCGTCATCATGACGCAGACCTACGGCGTCGTTCCGTCCCTGATATGGGTATTCGGCAACACGTTCGCCTGCGTTCTGTTCGGTCTGATCGCTCCGCGCATCCCGAAGGTGCGCGAGGTGTTCTGCTCGAAGCCGATGATGTGGATCAACGGCATTATGTGCGTCTTTCAATCCTGGCTGTCGATGAACGGCATGCAGACGGTTTTCGCGGACACCGCGCTCGGTGAAAAAGCGGGCATCATTATCGCCTACGCCGAAGCCGTCATTTTTATTATCATCCTGCTCAAATTCGGCATGATAAGAAACGTGCTGACCGATAACTACGGCTGGGTGGTCGTTTATCTGCTTGCGGCAGGCGTCACGATCGCCGCGGCGGTCACGTCCCGCGGAAACTTCAACACGATCGGACTCGGGCTTGAAGCCGAGCCGATGAAGCAGGGCATCTGGAAAGCGATTCTGCTTTTGCCCGGACCGTTCACCTATCCGTATTTCTTCCAGATCCTCAATTATAACGACAAGAACGAGGACGGCACGAAGAAGATCAACACGCGCAAGGTGTTCGCCATGGGCGGCATCCTTTTCGGCGTTTATATGGCGATCATCTTCCTGCTCGCGTGGACGCAGTTCAATCCCGTTCTGAATATCATCAAAGCCGTTCTTATTACGATCATCGGCACGTCGACCTTATCGTCCGCGATGTACAGCATTTATATCGCGTTCGGAAAGAAGCTCGGTCTTGCCGTCAACGGCGGTCTTGTGATCGGCTGGCAGTTCCTTATTCCGCTCGGCGTCATGGGTATGTGGACTCTGATGGCGTCGGTGCGCATCTATTTCGTGATCGGCGGCATCCTGTTCGCGATCGTATGGAACGAGATCGAAAAGCGGAAGGGGGTGAAGTTATGGAAATCGTGCTGAAACCTCTTTCAGAGCTGCATGTGCCGGAAAAGAACGTCCGGCGGCACCCCGAAAAGCAGATAAAGGAATACATCCGGTCCCTCGATCAGTTCGGTCAGACGAAGCCGATCCTCATCGACGAAGAAGGCGAGATCATCGCCGGCATCGGATTATACCTCTCCATGCAGCAGCGCGGCGACACCGAAGCATGGTGCCGGATCATGCCCGACATGACACCGGCGAAAAAGAAAAAGCTCATGCTTGCGGACAACCGTCTGTATGAGCTCGGGATAACAGACACAGATGTATTTGAAGATATAATCAAAGAACTTCAGGGCGACGTCGACGTTCCCGGTTACGACGAAGACCTCCTTGAGATGATAAACGCTACTGTAGCGGAGACGAATGATCTGATCGAATCCTACGGCATATATGGGGAAGATGAAGTAGAAAAGGTCAATCAGACCGTACGAGAAGAACATTCGTCGCCGCCGGAAAATACGGCGTCGCCTGATTTTGAAGAAGCGCATCCGCCGGCAGAGACGGAGCGATACGTCATCTGCCCGAAATGCGGGGAAAAGATATGCCTGTAAAGAAGCTCGAAAGCACGTCGAACGTGCTCGAAGCCGCGAAGCAGCGTATCAAGAACGTATTCGCGAACGGGTGCAAAATATATTTGAGCTTTTCATGCGGGAAAGATTCTCTCTGTATGTCATCGCTGACATACGACCTTATCAGGAGCGGAGATATCGACCCGAAACAATTAACAGTCACGTTCATCGATGAGGAAGGTCTATATCCCTCGATGGTGGACGCTGCGGAACGCTGGCGGAAGAAATTCAAATCCGTCGGCGTTCCGTTTTTATGGTTTTGCCTGCCGTTTAAGCAGGTCAGCGTGATCGATCATCTGTCAGCGTCCGAGAGCTGGATCACCTGGGAGCCGGGCAAAGAAAACATATGGATCCGAAAGCCGCCGAAGGGCGCGGTCATGTCGAGTCCGTATCTCAAATATCCCGGTCAGATGAACTATCAGACGTTCTGCACGAAAGCATTTGCTGACGGCATACAGATGATCGGTCTGCGCACCGCAGAATCCCTGACGCGTCTCAAGGCGATATCGTGCTCGAATATGGCGACGCTCGGAAGTTTCTTCTATCCGATCTACGACTGGAAGGACGTCGATGTGTGGCTGTATATCAAGGAGCGGAACCTTGAGTTCCCGGAGATCTACATGCGCCTGTATGAAGCGGGCGTGAAAAAGAACCAGCTCCGGCTCTGCTGCTTCTTCGGTGATATGTCGACGCAAGGTTTGCGCTGGGTCGCGGAAACCGACAACGCGCTATGGCAGCGCATCGAGCGCAGAGAACCGAACGCATACCTCGTTCTTTTGTATTGGGACAGTGAGATGTTCCGTCGGTCCACGAATAAGCGCCGGGAGCTTGAGAGCGAAACCGAGGTCAAGGACTACAAAGAGCTCTGCAAAGAGATCCTGTTCACGGCGCCGCAGAAGTACACGATAGCGCCGGACACGAAGAAGCACCTGCACGACTGGCGCCGCCTGTTCATCAAGAGCAGCGGCATCGCAACGCAGAAGCATTACAAGACGATGTATGAAGGTCTGCTGTACGGCGATCCGAAAAGCCGCATACTCCGGATCTTATACGTCGATATCTATAACGACTTCGCCACCGACTGCAAGAAGGGGGTGAGATAAATGGACTTATTCTCACCGCTTAAATCTCTGCAGTGGGTAGACAGAGCAAAGCTCCGGGCGAACGACTACAACCCGAACAAGGTCAGCGAGGACAACCTGAAGCTGCTGACACAATCGATCCTCGTCAACGGCTGGACGCTGCCGATCGTAGTACGACCTGACTATACGATCATCGACGGCTTCCACCGCTGGACGGTAGCGGGACGCGAACCGCTCAAGACGAAGCTCGGCGGCAAGGTGCCCGTCGTTATCGTGGACCACGAGGGCGACGAGAGCGCTGACGTGTACGGAACGATCACGCACAACAGAGCAAGAGGAACGCACCTGCTCGAACCGATGAAAGCAATCGTCAAGAAACTGATGGACGAGGGCAAGACGGTGAAGGAGATCGGGAAGCAGCTCGGCATGAAGCCGGAAGAAGTATTCCGGCTGTCGGGCTTCAACCGCGAGGAGTTCCTTGCGCTCATGACAAAGGACCACGACACATACAGCAAGGCTGTCGTCTATGTACAGGTCTGACGGCTTCTGTACGAGGCGTTATTGCGTCACAGTATCTAAACCGCCGAACGACGGAAAAGCTCACGCAGGCGATTTGCGGAGCGATGCGGCGGCTTTCAAGGTACTGTGACGAAAAAAATTTTTCAAGCGGGTACGACGACCCCAAATTTCGCGTAGTCAGCAGGGAAAAATCCGAAGGTTTAATAGGAATTTTCCAACAAAAAAATATGAAAAGTGGGCGGGAATGAAATGCTATTTCGCGACGGACGGCGGGAGCCGTGCATTTCAGTCCCGGAGAGCAGCCGATGGTTCTGTACGATCGGACGATAACAAGGTACATTCGCACATCTTTTTGATGTTTTCCTCATTTGCGATATATCTTGAATTTTGCATCTCCGGGGTTCGCGATTTCGAGGTGGATTATGGCAAAACCGAAAGCGATAGCGGAGATCAAGGACGGCGCGGTTTATATCCTACAACCGGGAACGCCGGTATATGTCAAGACCGCGGACGTTTGCGCGATGACGGGCAAGTCGAACCAGTGGATCGGTCAGCTCACGTCGCAGGGGACGCTGAATAAGACGCAGACCGCGTACGGCTCTCTCTATGATCTCACAGATACGGTAAGGGCATATTGTAAAACGATCGAGTCGCGTAACGATAAAAACAAAGTCGACGAAGTTGAATACGAGAAGCGCGAAGCCGAGGCGAAGCTGAAAAAGTCAAAAGCAACGATCGCGGCACTCGACGCGCTGGAGCGCACGGGGAAAATGCACCGGTCCGAGGACGTCGCCGCTATGACGGCAGATTTGATTTATACAATCCGAGGCGCGCTTCTCGCTCTTCCCGGACGTCTCGCGGTCGATATGGTCGGTGTGACCGATGCGGCAGAAGCTTCCGATCTTATACGCAGAGAGGTGTTCCAGATCATGGAAGAACTCTCGCGTTATAAATACGACAGTGAAAAATACAAGGAGCGCGTCCGTGAACGGTTATCTCTCGAAGGTAACGACGGTGATTTAGATGAAGAGTAGACCTCTGACTGCGGAAGAACTCGAAGATCTGGAGGAACAGGAAGCACAGCAGAAACAAGAAGAGCTGCGGAAGCTTTACGACCAGCGTCTGAACGCCGCAATCCGAACGATAATCGCCGGTATGAGGCCTCCGGAGAACCTGACGGTTTCCGAATGGGCGGATAGGTATCGGCGTCTTTCCTCCGAAACCAACGCCTCCGCTGGAGCGTGGCGAACGTCGCGAACGCCGTATCTGAAAGAAATAATGGACGCGTTTACCGATCCGCGCGTACGTCATTTGGTGGTCGTCGCAAGCTCACAGGTCGGTAAATCCGAGGCGATCAATAACATGATCGCATATATAATCGATCAAGACCCGGGGTCAATACTGTTTGTACACCCGACAACTGTTGACGCAAAAGAATATTCCAAACTGCGAATCGCGCCTATGATACGCGATTGTGCAAGACTGAAGCGGAAGGTTGCCGATCCGAAGTCAAGAGATTCCGGAAACACAATCACACAGAAAAGCTATCCCGGTGGAATCCTGACGCTGTGCGGTTCTCAGGAAGCGCATTCCCTCGCATCGAAACCGATCCGCTATGTTTTCGGCGACGAGCGCGACCGATGGGCGACCAGCGCCGGCAAGGAAGGCGATCCCTGGGGGCTTGCCACCGCCCGACAAATTACGTTCTATAATGCGAAAGCTGTCGAGGTATCGACGCCGACTGTCAAGGGCGCTTCCGCAATCGACGGCGCCTTTTCAGACGGAACAATGGAACGGTGGAAAACGCAGTGCCCTCACTGCGGCGAATATCACGAAATTGTTTTTGCCGATATCCGATTTGAGTACAACGAAATCGTCGTAAAAAACAAGGTAACTTTTGAGATCACCTCGATTTATTATATCTGCCCCGGATGCGGTGCAGTTTCAACCGAAAAGGAAATAAAAAAACAACCTTCGAAGTGGGAAGCGGAAAAACCCGAAGCATACGCCCTGCATCATTGCCGTTCGTTCTGGTTGAGTTCATGGGTCTCTCCGTGGGCAACCTGGGAATCGACGATACTTGAGTTTTTAAAAGCGAAGGGCGACCGGAAGAAAATGCAGGTCGTCTATAATACAAGGTTCGGGCAGCTATGGGAAGACCGCGGAGACCTTGAAGATGAGGAGTCGATGATGGCGCGGCGCGAGGACTATGAAGCGGAGCTGCCGGACGGCGTGCTTTGCCTGACCTGCGGCGTCGATACACAGGACGACCGATTTGAATATGAGGTCGTCGGATACGGGCATTTCGGCGAGAGCTGGGGAATTAAAAAGGGCGTGATCTACGGCCGTCCGGATTCGGACGAAGCGTGGGCGGCGCTCGACGATGTGATATCGCGTGTCTATAAATTCAAGAACGGCGTCGGTCTGCCGATCTCTCTGACGCTTATTGACGAATACGGCCATTTTACGCAGGACGTCAGGGCAAGGTGCCTGGAGCGCGTCAGACTGAAAATATTTCCCGTGCACGGGCGCGGCGGTATGGGAATACCTTATACGTCGCCGCCAAAAAAACAAAAGGTTGTCATCTCACTGGAAAACGGCCAGAAGAAAATCTATCAGACATATGTTTTTGAGCTGGGCGTCGACGCAGGGAAGCAGATGATCATGGACAACCTGCGCGTGCACACCGTCGGACCGAAATTCTGCCATTTCCCCCGGCGGGACGATTACGGAAGTCAATATTTCAAGGGGCTGCTCTCGGAGCACCTTGTTTATAACGAGAACCTGAAAAATCCGTGGACGTGGGAGAAAATCCCCGGACACGAGCGGAACGAGCCGCTCGATCTTCGAAATTACGCAAACGCCGCCTGTAAGATCCTGTCGCCCGATTTCGACGCGCTCGACCAGCGGTTGAAGCTGGCGCAGACGCTGCCCGAAGGAAAAACCGCGATTCCGCCGGTAAGACCGCCGAGAAGGGCGGTTCCAAAGAAAACGAGCGGAAATAACCGAATGTACGATGACTGGTGATGATTATGACAAGAGCAGAAGCACGGACCTACTACGAATATTATTCAAAGCTCGTTGACAAGCTCATGGCGGCCAAGCTTGCCCTTGTCAGCAGCGGCGCGAAATCCTACATCGTCGACGACGTAACGCTCACGCGCTTTGATATCGACAAATTAAGCGCCGATCTCGACGACGCGATCAAAAAGAAGGCGATGTATGAAGCGCTGATGAACGGGCGCAAAGCCCGGAAAGCCGTCGGCGTGATTCCGCGCGACATCTGACGGAGGTGTAACGAGTGAAAGACCCTAAAAAGCGTCTCAGGGACGCGATGCGGCGAATGTACGCAAAAGGATACAGCGACGCCGGCGCAAGCCATCAAAAGAGATCGCTTCGCGGATTCAACGCGCGAAGCGGCTCACCTGCGGAGGATATCGACGAAAACAATATGACGCTGCGCGAGCGCTGCCGCATTCTTTACATGGCAGCTCCGGTCGCGTCAGGCGCGATCAATACCAACCGCACAAAGATCGTCGGTCCCGGACTTCATATGCGCTGCGCAATCAACAAAGATGTTCTCGGTATTTCCGATGATGCGGCGCGGGAGTGGCAGAGGAAAGTCGAAGCCGAGTGGCGTTTATGGGCGGAAGATAAAAACAACTGCGACGCGCTCGGTATGAACAACTTCTACGAGCTTCAGCAGGTCGCGGTCAAGTCGTGGTTGATGAGCGGCGACGTGTTCGCGCTGATGAAGCGCAGAGATCCGACGCGGACAAACCCGTACACGCTCCGCCTGCACCTGATCGAAGCCGACCGGGTGAGTACGCCCGGTGCGATGAATTTCGGCGGCGGCGGGTGTACTACGGGGAAAAATGATAAGAACGGCAACAAGATCTTTGACGGAGTCGAAGTCGACGGAGACGGGAAAGCCGTAGCATATCACATCTGCAACGTATATCCGGGCGAGATCACGACGGATAAGCCCACATGGAAGCGCGTCGAAGCAGTCGGAAAAGAAAGCGGAATCCCGAACATTTTACACATTATGGAAGCAGAGCGTCCCGATCAACACCGGGGCGTTTCTTATTTGGCTCCGGTCATTGAGGTGATTCTGCAGCTCCGCCGTTATACCGAAAGCGAGCTTACCGCCGCGCTGGTGCAGAGTTATCTGACCGCGTGGATCACGACCGCATCCGATACGTCGGATTTCCCGTTCAATGAGGTCGGAACCGGCGACGTCGACAGCGCCGAAAACGATATCAGCTCGAGCGAAAATGAATACGAGATGGGACCCGGCACAATCAACCACCTCGCCGAAGGCGAGAGCGTGATCCTCGGCAACCCGAATATACCGACGGCCGGATTTGAAAACTTCGTAAAATCGATCATAAAAATGATCGGTTCGTCCCGCGAGATGCCGTACGACGTGCTTATAAAAGAGTTTAACTCGTCCTACAGCGCCGCGAAAGGCGCACTCGAAGAGGCATGGGAAGCGTTCAAAATGCGCCGCAGCTGGCTCGTTTCCGATTTCTGCCAGCCGGTATATGAGACGTGGCTTGCGGAAGCCGTCGCGACCGGCAGAATCAACGCGCCCGGTTTTTTCAGAGATCCGCTGATCCGTAAAGCGTGGTGCGGCGCCCGATGGGACGGTCCCGCGCAGACGCATCTCGATCCTGTAAAAGAGGCGATGGCAAACGAAAAGCTTGTAGAACACGCATGGAAAACCAACGAACAGGTCACAAGAGAGTATTACGGCGGTGACTGGGCGGAAAACGCCGAGGCGCTGAAAGAGGAATATGAACACGCCGCCGTCCAGGAGGGGGAAGAAACGGATGAATAAATGCTATGCGCTCGCTTTCGATAAGAAGGCAAAAGCGGCAGAACTGACGATGTACGGCGAGATCGTCGAGACGATCCCGTTTGACTGGTGGACCGAAAAAAAGGTCGATGGCGACTTTATCGTGCAAGCGGATATCATCTCCGCTCTCGAAGAGATCAACGCGAACGGCGCGAAATCGCTAACCATACGGATGAACAGCATCGGCGGCGACGCGGGCGTATCGATCCTGATACACAACCGTCTGCGCGAGCTTGCGGATGCCGGCGTCGACATCACCTGCATTGTGGACGGCGTCGCGATGTCCGGCGGCTCGCTTATCATGTGTGCCTGCGACAAGGTGCGCGTCAACCCGTCGAGCCTCGTAATGATCCATAAGGCGTGGACTCTTCTGATCGGAGCGTACAACGCAGACGAGGTGCGGGATATGGCTCGTTCATTGGATGCGTGGGATAAAGCGCAGGCGTCGATCTACACCCGGAAAAGCGGTCTGAGCGATACGGTCGTCAACCATATGATGAGCGACACGACCTATATGACCGGCAAAGAAGCCGTCGAAAAAGGGTTTGCCGACGAGCTGATCGAAGACGCGGCGCCGCTTGATATCGCTGCGAGCGCAAGCAGAACGTCGCTGTTCGTCTCCGGTCGGGAATTCCACCTCGCGCCCGGCATGAAAGCGCCGGACAGCATACCAACGGTAACGACCGCACAAGCGGATGTTATAAAACAGTCGGCAGAGACCGACGAGAAGAAGGGAGAAGTCATATCTATGGCGACCAATCTGGAAGAGCTCCGCACTGAAAACGCAGAGCTCGCGGCTCAGGTCGAATCGGATCTGCGCGCGATCATTGCGCAGGAAAACACCGAGACGGTTCAGACCGCAGTCGCAAACGAACGTCAGCGTCTTGCAGACATTGACGAAATTGCCGGTCTTTACGACACCGCGCTTGTGCGGGAAGCAAAGTACGGCGACCATCCCTGCACCGCGCAGGAGATGGCATTCACCGCCGCGAAGAATGCGGCAAAAACCGGCACCGGCTTCATGGCTGCCGTTATGAAAGATGCCAAGGAGAGCGGCGTGAACGAAGTTCAGACCGCGCAGGCACCCGAAGACGGCAAAAATGCCGAGGCCGACGTCGCTGAAGCCGGGAAGGCCGATGCCAAAAAATACCGCGATATTAAGGAGGGAAGCAAAAGATGAACACGAACCTTGTCAACAAAGTCGGCGAGATCGGGCAGGATAATCTGATTGCCCGCCTTATTCCCGCCGCTATGACGTTCGGCATTAAGGTCAAGGCCGGAGAAGGCATGCTCAAAAGAGGCACGCTGCTCGGTGCGGACAGCTCCGGCAAATACGCCGTTTACGGCGTGACCAGCGCCGAAACACAAGAGTTCAACGGCGACGGCACGACCAAGAAGTTCACCGTCACCGCGAAACCTGCAACGCTGACGAGCGTCACCGTCGGCGACACTGCCGCGGCGCCCACAGACTACGCCTATGATGCGGAGACCGGAGAGATCACCTTCGGGACCGCACCCGCCGCCGGCACGAAGAACATCGAGGTCGAATACGGCGTGATCAACACAGGTGACCTTTCCGTCGGCGCGATCCTTGCCGACGACGTGGACGCAACAGGCGAAGCGGACGTGACAGCCGTCGCTTACAGATGCGGCAACTTCAACCCGGACGCGGTTATCGCCGGCGAGGGCTATACCCTGACCGACGCCGATATCGACGCGCTCCGGAAATACGACATCATCTTCACGCAGATGCTGTAAGGAGGTACAACCGTGAACATATACGATACTTACTATATGCTCGCAGCGGTGAGAGAGATCCCGCTCGAGCATACTTTTTTCCGCAACAGATATTTCCCGACCGATACGGCGATGGATATCTTCGGCACCTCCCGTGTGCTTGCGGACTACGCAAAAGGAACGCAGAAAAAAGCGCCCTTCGTGCTTCCGCGCATCGGCGCGATCCCCGTCGGGCGTGACGGCTTCTCGACTTACGAGCTGGAGCCCGCCAACATCTCTGTATCTATCCCGCTGACAATCGATCAGCTGGAGAGCCGCGGCTTCGGTGAATCACTTCTGTCGAATATGACTCCGGAAGACAGAGCGAAATATTTTCTGATGCACGACCTCGATACTCTTTCTCAGATGATCAGCCGCACCGAAGAATTCCTTGCAGTTCAGACGATGCTCGATAACGGCGCAACCATGAGACATCTGACCGAAAAACCGGACGTGTATAAAGACATCAAAGTCAAATTCTACGACGGGGACAACAACCCCGCGCAGTTCACGCCCGCAAATAACTGGACGCACTCCACCAAGAGCGGCGACACCTGGACGCCCGGCAACTGGTACGGTGATATGTGCGCAATGGTAAAGATGCTCACCGGAAAGGGGCGCAGGGCTAAAGAGTTCGTCGTCGCGCCCGACGTCGCCGATTTCCTTATGACCGACGGCTGGTTCTGCGCCATGCTTGACAACCGCAATGTCGATCTCGGCATCATTAAGCCCGAGACCATGACCGAGGACGTCTACAGCCTCGGCACGTTCAACTTCAACGGCCGCCGGCTGCCGATCCTCGTCGATACCGCGACCTACGAAGAGAACGACAACGACGTCGCATATCTGCCCGCCGGTACCGTAGTCGTTACGGCCCCCGACGTCGGCAAAGGTATATACGGAGCCGTATCGCAGGTCGAGAAGGACGAAAAGCTCCATACCCATGCCGGCACCAGAATTCCGCAGCATCTTGTAGATATTCCTTCTTCAACGATCGAGACGAAGCTCTCTGCGCGTCCGCTGTTCGTACCGAAGACCGCGAATCCCTGGACTGTCGCGAAAAACGTGCTCGGATCTTAACTCAATGGAGGTATTCAGATGATCAGAATGAAAAGCGGCGCGACTCTGATAGGCGGAAAGCTCTTTGACGCACGCGACGGCGCTTTTGAAGCGCCGTCGGAGATCGAAGAGCGCCTTGTCGCAAGAGGCGTCGCCGAAAAGGTCGCGGAAACACCCGCAGAGACGGCAAAGGAATCCGGCAGTGTCGAAGCACCTCAAACCGAAGAAATCGGCACACAGGCCGTTTGCGAGGACGAGAGCTATACGGAAGCGTCGGTTGCCGATCTGCGGAAGCTGGCGAAAGAGCGCGGGATCAAGTTCAAGGTCGGCATGACGAAATCAGAAATGATTGACGCCCTGAACGATTTTCCCGTGTTCGAAGCTGCAGCTCCGGTATAATGAGCTTCGCCGACACCTTCAACGCCGATTTCAGTTCGATCGTCCTGAATACATCCGACTTTGCCGAGATCAGAACAGTTAAATACGACGGGGAAATCTATGCGGATATTCCCGTCGTATTGACGCGTCCGAAGCAGACGGCACGGCAAACAAAGGACGACGACCATATGGAAGGCGTTCATGTCGTTACAGCGGTGCTGCACTGCAAGAAAAGCGATCTCGGCGGAAACATTCCTGAGCAAAAACAAATGTTCTATATCAGCGACGGCAAGGCTGTCGGACGGACCTATTACCGGAAGTACCGAATAGCCGCGTCGAGCTGCCGTTTTGATATGATCCGGCTTGAACTGGAGGCGTATGACGAATGAGCGATATATCTCTGATGTCAAGGACGGAGGTCGGTGCAGGGATCAACGTATTTCTGACAGACGACGTCGGGGGCCTCACGATAGACCGTGCCCGAAAGCTTCTGACAGGCATCCCGCACGGCGCGGAAAAGGCGATCGGATCGGCGTTGAAAAGAGCAACTACGACCGCAGAGGCCTACGCCGCCCGCGTAATCGGACGCGAATATGTCATAAAAGCGGGCGACTTCAAGTCGTATACGCAATCCAAAAAGCACTACATCACATCCGGCGGGAGTACGACCGTAGATATCGAATTCAGGGGACATCACATCCCTCTGTATAAATTCGATACGAAAGTCGGCAGCGACGGCAGGGTTACGGCGCGCGTCAAAAAAGGTTCTTCCCGCAAGGCTCTTGACCACGCATTCGGCGGTCGTGTCGGGATGAGAAATCATGCCGGCGTATTTGAGCGGGAGACGTCAAAACGTCTGCCGATCAGGGAGTTTATGGGGCCGTCTACGCCGCAGATGATGTCTTTCAATGACGATATCCAGCAGGAGATCGGCGATAAGCTGCGCGAAGCATTCGACGCACGTATCGATCACGAAATCCTTGCCGTATTGAACGGATGGAGGGGATAAAGTGAACAAGGCACCTTTGCCCGGTTACGTTGAGCTCGTGGAAACCGTCGCGGATTATTTGCGTTCGGCGATCTCGGAAATCTCTCTGCCGGTGGCGCCGCAGGACGGCGACGAGACGCTGCGTCTCAAACGCCCGGACGTTTACAAAATGCGCCTGCCGGATTCCCATTCCGCGAAAAAGGTCGTTCCGTACATCATCGTGAAATTCGTCACGGCGATCGACAAGAAGGCGCCGACAAAGCGGACGGAATCGCGGGCGGTCCTCCGGCTTATCTTCGCCGTGTTCGGCGTAGACGAAGAGGAAGGGTCCATGTCCCTGCTTGAGCTGATAGACACCGTGCGGAACGCGCTTCTGGTCGATACGTGGATCGACGGCAGATTCAAGCTCGATAAAGAGGCGGGAAGTGAAGCGCTCGTCTACGAGGACGACACCGCGCCGTATTTCGCCGGAGAAATGATGGCGACATTTGAATTTGCATCACCAGAAAGGAGCGTGAACTATGGCTTCAACGAAGAAAAAAGGTACAGCTTCGACGCCTTCGAGACCGAAACCTAACGTATTCGTTTACGTCGGACCGTCTCTGCGCGGTATCATCACAAACGGATCGATCTTTTTCGGAACGATCCAGGAGGTCAAAGATTGCCTCCGGCTTGTGATAGAGAGATTCCCCGATGTGGAACGTCTGCTTGTACCGGACACCGAAGTTGCCGAAACGAGAGCAAAAATCGAAAACGGCAAAGGGCTCATATCGAGAGCGTATATGAACCTTTTACTGAACAAATAAGAGAGGATGATATAAAGAATGCTGAACCACGGTATCAACACCTACAAAGCGCCGACGAGCTTTACCGCTGTCACGCGCGGCTTGTCCGCCGTTCCGTTCTTCGTCGGCTGCTGGCCGGCGCACAGGGGAGCGGGATTCACCGGCAAGCCGCAGGTCGTGACGAATTTCGAGGAAGCTGTCAAGCTCGGCGGCTACAGCGACGCATGGAGAGACGCAGGCGGGAACCCGAAGTGGACGCTTTGCCAGGCGGCTTACGCGTTTTTCCTGCTGTTCGGAAGATCTCCGGCGGTCTTCTACAACGTCTTCGATCCCGCGACGCATAAGAGCGCCGTTGCGGCCGCAGATATGGACGTCGCAAATCATCAGATCAAGCTGGCGGACGCGATCGACGACAGCGGCCTTGTCGTAAAGAAGGACAGCACCGCACTCGTAAAAGGTACCGATTACGAGACGTATTACGACGAAGACGATACGCTTGTGATCGAGCTGATCAGTACGGGCAGCGCGTATTCCGAAACGTCGCTGAACGTCGCTTATAACGCAGTCAGTCTCACCGGGATCACCGCGTCCGCCATCGAGACCGCGATCGAAAAGGTCGAAAACTGCAAGTCGATGATCGGTATCGTACCGACGAACATCTGCTGCCCCGGTTGGTCGCAGACGCCCTCTGTCGCCGCCGTTATGGCAGCGAAAGCTCCGAGCATCAACGGTCTTTTTAAGGGCAAGGCGATCGTTGATCTCGATACCTCGAGCTCCGGCGCCGACACCTACGACGATGTCAAGACCTACAAAGAATCGAACGGATACACCGACAAAAACATGGTCGTCTGCTGGCCGCTCGTCGAAGTCGGCGATAAGCTGTTTGACGCATCGGTCATTCTGTGCGGCAAGCTCGCGCAGATCGACGGCGACAACGGCGATATTCCGTTCGAATCTCCGTCGAATAAGAAAGTCGCGATCAGCGGCTGCAAGACGAAAGCAGGCGCAGACGTCTATCTGACCGTCCAGCAGGCGGACGTTGTAAGCGTCACCGCCGGCGTCGTGACGTTCCTGAACTTCGACGGCTGGCGTGTATGGGGCAACTATACCGGATGCTATCCCGGCAGCGCCGACGCAGCGGAGCATTACATCTGCTGCAACCGTATGTTGGACTACATCTGCAACACCTTCGTCAATTCCTACTGGGATTACGTCGACCGTCCGCTCAAGCGCGTTGTAATCGACGCGATCGTCGATTCCTTCAACTCATGGCTGACGGCACTGACGCATGAAGGCGCGCTTTACGGCGGCGAGATCAGATACGTCGAGGACAACAACCCGACAGCCGATCTCATCTCCGGAAAGTTCCGTCTCGACGCGAAGGTCGCCTCGCCCGTGCCGGCGCAGCAGATCAATATGTACGCCGAATTCGACGTTGATCTTCTCAACGCCGCACTCGGCGCGTAAAGGAGGGTAAACCTATGCTTACTGGTATTGTGGATTTTGCGGTATACGAAGACGGGACCGAATATCTCGGGCTTGCAAAGCTCGGGCTTCCCGCTTCGCAGAACAAAACGTTCACCGTCAACGGCGCAGGGATCCCCGGCGACATTGATATCCCTGTAACGGGCGCAAAAACCGCTCAGCACGTCACGATCGATTTCGTTGACAATCAGAAGGCGGCATATATTCTTGCGGAAGAGCGCGTTCACAACCTCGACTGCCGCGCTGTGCACGAGGAATACAACGACGCCACGGGACAGATGGAGAAACACGTATTCAAACATCTGCTGCGCGTCGTTCCGATCTCCCATTCCGGCGGCGACATCGCGCCTGCAAGCCAGCAGACCGTGACGAACGAATTTTCCGTTATTTCGCGCAAAGATCTTTATGACGGGACCGTCCTGTATGAATATGCACCGTTCAGCGGCGTTGACAGAGACGCGTCCGGCGTCAACAGACGCGCCGAAGTCGACAAGCTGCTCGGCAGAACCTAAGCAATATCCGGGAGGGCAACTTCCCGGATAATTTTTTTATTAAAAGGAGCAAACGTATGTATACACATGAATTTGATGAGCCGTTGAAATACAACGATAAGGAATACAAAGAGCTGACGTTTGATTTCGGAAAGCTCAAGGGCAAAGACAACATCGCCGTAAAGGCAGAGCTCCGCGCTTTGGGTAAACCGCCCGTCCTGCTTGATGTGACGGATGACGAATACCTCATGCGTATTGCAGTGAGGGCGTGCACCGAACCGATCGGAGCGGACATTTTCGATGAAATGTCGATTCTTGATTCCAGAGCTATCGTATCCAAGGTGAGAGGTTTTTTAAACCGCTCCGGCTCGGCGACGTAAAAGATTTTCGAAAAACGCTGCTGACGTTGGCACAGAACAACAATACGTCGGTGGAATTCTGGCTTGACGTTCCCCTCTGCGAGCTTCCGGAGTGGATCGAGGCGAACAACGAGCTTATAAAACAGCAACAGGAAAGAAGAAAAAAGAAGAAGAGGAGATGAACCGATGCCCGGAAAAGAATACAATATGAATTTCGTGCTGAACGCTCTGCTCGGCTCCGGATTCGGCTCGACATTCAGCACGGCACAGCGCACGATGTCCGAAACGCAGGGCAAGATCCGAGAGCTCATGCAGCAGCAGGCGGACATCTCTTCTTATCAGAAACAGCAGGCTGCGGTCGAAAAAACCGCCGCAAAGCTCGATCTGCTGCAGCAGCAATACGACAATATCCAGCGCGAAATGAGCGAGACGGAGCAGTATTCGTCTGCGCTCGACAACGCCGGGCTGCGGACGAAACAGCAGATCGAGGACACGACTCAGAAGCTCGAGCAGCAGACGCAGAAGCTCGACGCCATGGAACAGGAGCTGCGTGAGGCCGGTATCGACACCGAGCATTTGGCCGAGGAAGACCAGAAGCTCAAACAAGAGGTCGACAAGCTCGGGGACGAGCTGAAAGACGCAGGCGATAAAGCTGACGGTTTCGGACAGACCGGCGCGGAGGCTTTTTCTGTTGTCGGCGACGCTCTTATTTCCGCCGGTATATGGGAAGGTCTCAAGAAGATCGCAGAAGCATATAAAGAATGCATCGATCTCGCCGGTGAATTTGAGTCTACCATGTCGGCTGTCGAAGCGCTTTCCGGCGCGTCTGCCGATGAGATGGAAAATCTCGGTGGGCTTGCAAAAGAGCTCGGCGCGACGACGAAATACACCGCCGTCGAAGCCGCCGAAGCTATGACCTATATGGGTATGGCAGGCTGGGACGCAACGCAGATGATCGACGGTATGGACAGTGTTCTGCAGCTCGCAGCGGCTTCCGGAGAAGATCTCGCGATCACGTCGGATATTGTCACGGATAACCTGACCGCGTTCGGTCTGACGGCGAAAGACACCGCGCATTTCTCCGACGTGCTTGCAGCTGCTGCGACGAACTCGAACACGTCCGTCTCGATCATGGGCGAGACGTTCAAAAAAGCCGGTCCTGTCGCTGGCGCACTCGGCTACTCGATCGACGATGTAGCCGTTTCCGTCGGGCTTATGGCGAATGCGGGCGTAAAGGGCAGCCGTGCGGGCACCGCGCTGAGCAACACCTTCACCGGTCTGCTCGGCGGCGTCACATTGACCGGGCAGGCGCTCGGAGAAGTGGAATTCTCCGCGCTGAAAGCCGACGGAACGATGATGGACTTCCGCGAAACGGTCGAAGCTCTGAGGGAGAAATTCTCGCAGATGACCGAGGCGGAAAAGACGCTCAACGCGCAGAACATCGCGGGTAGACAGGGATATGCCGGTCTGCTCGCGATCATCAACGCGACCGACGCCGACTATCAGAAACTGACAAACAGCATCGAAAACTGCGCAGGGAGCGCAAAGCGCATGGCGGAGATCCGCATGGACAACTACGCCGGTCAGGTCACGCTGCTCAACTCCGCGACCGACGCCCTGAAAACGACGCTCGGAGAGGCGTTCCAGGACGAGCTGACGAAGATCGTCAAGCTCACGACCGAGATCGTCTCCGGCGTGCAGAGCTTCCTTGACAAGCATCCGGGCGTGACGCGCGGCATTATCGCCTTTACCGCGACGTTCGGCGCGTTTCTTGCGATATATAAAACATATCAGACCTATCAGAAGATCTCCGCAGCTCTTGAGCCGATTCTGATTGCGCTGAAAAAGAAAGAGACCGAGGAAACGCTCAAGTCAAACGCAGCGCACCTCGCAAATCCGTATATCCTTGTGGCGGCGGGTATCGCCGCCGTGACCGCCGGACTGATCGCGCTCATCAGCGCGCAGGAAGACGAATATGAGGAGATACGGCAGCTCTCCGTATCTTCACGCGAACAGTACGACGAACTCCAGCAGCTGAACGCTGAATATGAAGAAGCGTGTTCCGTGTACGGTGAGACCTCATCGCAGGCGCAATATCTGCAGATGCAGATCGACGATCTATCCGCTGAATATGAAGCCGGTAAACAGACGCTTGAAGAATACCGTGCCGAAACGGAAGAGGTCGCCGGCGCGATCACGCAGAGCGCCGAACAGTACAAAAACAACATTGAAAACATCAATAAGAACGAAGAAGGCGCGCTCGCACTGACGTCGCGACTGCTCGAGCTTGCAAGCGCAACGTCGCTGACAAGCGCGGAGCAGGCCGAATTCGACGCAATCCTCGCATCGCTCGGTGAGCGGTATCCCGACCTTGCCGATAAGCTCGAAGGCCTTAAAAAAGGGCTTGTTGATATCAAGGATATCGACGCTTTTATCGAGCAGGCAGCCGAAACGCAGCGGTACGAGGCGACCGTTTCGAGTCTTATTGACACGAAGGCGAACCTGCAGAAGGCAGACGAAGACTATAACACCGCGCTCGAAGAGCAGAGAGTCGCACAGGAACGGCTGAACGCTGCGCAGGACGCATACGGGAAACAAGTCGATAACGCGCATGGACTTCTCGCCTTGTTTGCGGTCAGCCAATCGGATGCAAAAAAAGAACTCGACGCCGCGCAAGAGGCGTATGACTCCGCATCCGAACGTGTTACCAAATATTCCGACGCCTTAGATGCCGCGTCAGAAGCGTGGGGCTTGTCGGAGCAGACGATCAACGCATGGCGCGAGGCAACCTACGGCGCAGACGAGGCGACGCAGGGCGTCAATATCCGGATTTCCGAAACGCAGGAAAAGGTACTTGAGCTTGCCGAAGCATATAACGAGTGCTATGAGGCGGCATACAGCAGCGTATCCGGGCAATACGAGATTTGGGACGAAGCTGCGGAAGTATCTGAGGTTTCCGCTTCTACGATAACGCAAAACCTCGAGAACCAGGCGCAATATTGGGCGAATTACAATGCGAACCTGCAGAACCTTCAGGCGCGTACAGGTGAGATCGAGGGCTTGAGCGACGTCATAGCTACGTTCGCCGACGGCTCGGAAGAGTCCGTGAATGCGATCGCGGGCATGGCAAGCGCCAGCGACGAAGATCTGAAAACGATGGTCGCGAGTTGGAAAAGCGTACAGGATCAGCAAAAAGAGGTTTCAAACAGCATTGCCGATCTTGTGACCGACTTCTCCAATAAGATGGACGAGCTCGGTCAAAACCTCGCTGAGGATATTGACAATATGAACCTCAGCACAGAGGCAAGTTCTGCCGCTGCGGCAACTCTTGACGCATATCTTTCCGTCGTGGAAGCAAAGGGCGCGGCGATTACAGCTGCTTATCAGCGCATTGCGGATCAGGCGAAAGCGGCGATGAACATCACGCTGTCGACGCCCACCGTCCCCGGACACGCCGCCGGTACCGACAGCGCGGAACATGGCTATGCGGTCGTCGGTGAAAACGGCCCTGAGCTCGTATTCTTCAACGGCGGCGAACAGGTCGCGAATGCCCGTGAAACCGCCGCCATTATGCGCGAATACGATATGATAACCGCGATCTCGCCTGTTGCGACGGAAGCTTTGCAGGCGGTAAGCCCGCTGCGCGGCGAACAGGTCGCGAATGCCAGTGAGACCGCCGCTACTATGCGCGAATACGATATGATAACCGCGATCTCGCTTGTTGCGACGGAAGCTTTGCAGGCAGTGAGCCCGCTGCGCGCCGAACCTCGCAGCTATTCCAATTCGATCTCCGTTCCCGTTACGATCACGGTCAACGGAAACGCAAACGCCGAGACGGTCGCGGCCCTACAGGATACCGGCGAAGATTTCGCCGCGCGCGTCCTTGCCGTGATCGAAGACGCGGGCGCCGATATGTCGAGGAGGGCATATATCTGATGAAGACCTACACGACCGTACAGGGCGATATGTGGGATAAGATCGCCGCTGATCAACTCGGCAGTGAAATATACGTCGACCGGCTGATGACTGCGAACCCGGAACACATTGACACATATGTTTTTTCGTCGGGAATCGAATTGACGATTCCCGATATAGATGCGACGGGCGACGTCTCCGCGCTGCCGCCGTGGAAGCAGGTGAGCGGATGATCGACAAAGATCTCGCTCGCCGGACAGCGTTCAATGTGACGATCGCTGGGATTGATATCACGCCGGAGCTGCAGCCGTATTTCCTTGATATGACCTATTCTGATAACGAATCCGACGAAACTGACGACCTGCAGATCCGCGTACAGGACCGGGACGGGATATGGCGCGAGAAGTGGCTCAACACCGCAATACACGCAGCGGCGGGGATCGAAGTCGATCCGACGACCGATGTCGGAAAATACAAGGTCGTCGCAAAAAACGGCGTCAATATCCGCGTTGCTCCGAATCTTTCAAGCATGATCGTTGGCGAATATCCCTACGGGACGACCGTCAATGTGGAAAAGATCTCCGATGGCTGGGGACGTGTCACCTTCTCCCGCGAAAAAAGGTACATTCAGACCGCCTATCTGCAAATGGTCGAAGCATCAGAGCAGACCGCGGGGAATACCGGCGGCACGTCCTCCGCAAAAGCCGATTGGAAGATCGGCGATAAAGTCACCGTCAGCGGCGCTCCGCAATATTCGTCTTACGGAGAGGGTACACCCGGCAGAGCCGTGACAAATTACCAGGGGACGATCACGCACATCAACTCAAAGAGCGGCGTTCCGTACCCGATCAGCGTCGGTTCTCTCGGCTGGTTTGCGCTGGATCAGGTAAGGGCCGACGCGCCGAAAGCAGCCGCTCCGCCGAAAGAGGGCCGAGCTTCGACCGGTTTGAAGGTACAGGCGCAGATCTTCCGACAGAACTTCAACGGCGACGGCAAAGAAGATAAGCTCGACTGCGGGCAGTTTGAGCTTGACAGCGTTACCGCCTCGGGGCCGCCTGCGGTTGTGACGCTGAAATGCACGTCACTCCCGTTCGGCACGGCCGTCCGGCAGACGCAGAAGTCCCGCTCATGGGAAAACTATAATCTCAAGGGCGTTGCAGAGCAGATCGCGAATCAAAACGGTATGACCTGTATGTTTAATTCGCAGAAGAACCCGACGTATAAGCGTATGGAACAGACGATGCAGAGCGATATCGCGTTTCTGAAAAAGCTCTGTAACGACGCCGGATGCTGTTTGAAGGCGACGAATAACATCATCGTCGTATATGATAAGTCGGAATATGAAAAGAACCCCGTCATATACACGATCACTCCCGGGTGCGGATATACAAAGTACAGCCTGAAAACCGGGAAAAATAAAACATACGACAGCTGCATGGTGCGCTATGTGACGCCCTCCGGGACGATGTACAGCGGCACCGCGTATGTGGACGGATACAAAGACGACAACGAAAAGAATCAACGCCTGACGGTATCGCAGCGCGTATCAAGCGACGCAGAGGCTCAGACGCTCGCGAAGAATCTTTTGAAGCTAAATAACCAATATGAAATGACCGCATCGTTTACGTTCCCGGGAAATCCGAAATTTGTCGCATGCTGCACAATCCAGCTGAAAGGCTACGGCGCGTTCGACGGCAAATACGTGATATGCAAGGCAAAGCACAGCGTGAGCACATCAGGATACACGACGCAGATCGATCTGCGAAAGGTGGGATAACATGGATCTGTGTATAGGCAAAGTCGTATCGATCGAAGGCCGCAAGGTCCGTGTATATTATCCGGATACCGACACGGTTTCCGATTGGCTGACAGTGGTTCAGATGCCGCCAAGCGTGAGCGGAGAGGGAATCTCCGTTGCGTCGTGGATGCCGAACGTAAACTCTTTTGTTCTCTGCGCGTTCTTGCCGGGCTTCAATGCGGACGGATTCGTGATAGGGGGATTGTAATGGTAGTCGGCGGACTTGGAGATATCACTTTTGAGGTCTCCGAAGAAACAGTCAAAACGCTTCAGAACTTCCAGCGCTCCGGATCGGCAAGGGTGCAGACGCACGCGCGGCACATGCAGACGGGGCTTGTGGAATTTACGGGCAAAGATCCCGGTAAGATCGCGTTTGATATGCGCATCTCAAAGCTGCTCGGTGAAGATCCCTATTGGATGATGCGGCGACTTGATATCTATATGACAGAAGGCCGCGCAATGGTCTTTTCGCTCGGTAAGCGCGTTTACGGTGAAAAGTGGCTCATACAAAGCTACACCGTCAAGGGCGAAAACTACGCTGTAAACGGGCATCTGATCGACGCGACGATCTCACTGTCTTTGATCGAATACGACGAAAGGATGATAACATGACCTGTATCGTAAGAAGCGACGATCGGCGCCCGCTGGTGCTTATGGAGCAGGACGAGCAGGCCGCGATCCTGCAAAACGTCGCCGCTCTGCTCGGCACAAAAAAAGGCACCGTACCGATGTACCGGGATTTCGGCCTGCCGATGGAATATATCGGCAAGCCGATGACGATCGCGGAAACGCTGCTGCTGAACGAGGTCACCGAGGCGGTGCGCAAATTCGAACCAAGGGCGACAGTAAACGAATGTTCGCTCAAAATCAATGACGACAATCAATATGTCGCAGAACTGGAGGTTGAGATATGAGCGATTACAGCTTTGTCACCGCCGACGCGGACACGATCGTCACGGAGCTGATAAATGCATATGCGGAGATCGCAGGCAAGGAACCGGACGCCGCGTCTCCCGACCGTCTGTTTATATCGTGGGTCGCGGATATGCTCGTGCGTACCGCGGTCAAAACGAATTATGCAGGGAATCAGAATATCCCGTCACGGGCGCAGGGCGACAACCTCGACGCGCTCGGCGAATGGATCTTCGGCGTAAAACGGACGCCTGCGCAGGCTGCGAAATGCACGGTGCGCTTCACGATCGGATCGGCGCAGTCTACCGCGATCGCAATCCCTGCCGGAACCCGCGTCACCGACGCGGCGCAGACGCTTTTCTGGGACACGACCGCCGACGCGGTGATTGCGATCGGCGACACCTACGCCGACGTTATGGTTCAATGCGAAACCGCCGGAACGGTCGGGAACGGATATGCAGCCGGACAGATCAATAAGCTCGTCGACGTAGACAATATCCTGTATTTTGCCTCTTGCGCGAATACGACCGAAAGCGACGGCGGCACCGAGATCGAAACCGACAGCGACTACGCAGCGCGGATGCGCGCGTCGATGGACCGTTATTCAACCGCAGGCGCGCGAGGTGCTTATATCTACCACGCAATGGCCGTATCCGACGAGATCGCAGACGTAAAGGCTGTAAGACCTGTCGAGGCGAAATCGCGCACATTGACGGTTTACAGCGTCGACAGCAGCATGAAGCTATTGTTTCTCGGAGGGGACGGCATCGACGGTGATTCCATTAAAATATACGCGAACGGAAACGAAATCAGTTCCGACAACTTTGACGTCGTTGAGACGGACGGTCTGAAGACGATACGCATTATTGCAAGCGCAATACCGTCGAGCGTTCACGAAGCCGTCGTGCAATTCAATCAGGATTCCGCCGGGCGCGTCGCGCTTTACGCCCTGATGGACGACGGGACGATCGCGACTTCAACAATCAAAGACGCGATCCTTGCCGCGTGCAGCGCCGATACGGTCCGGCCGATGACCGACCGCGTGACGGTGGAAGATCCCGCCGTCAGCTCATACAACGTCAATATTCAGTATTATATCGACACGAATACGTCAACGTCGCTGACGGAGATCCAGGCGGCTGTCAGCGCCGCAGTCGACGAATACGTCAAATGGCAAAGCGCAAAGCTCGGTCGGGATATTAACCCGGCTAAGCTGTTCCTGCTGCTGATGCAGACGGGCGTGAAGCGCGTCGTGATATCTGCGCCGACGTTCACGGTTTTGTCGGACGGCTCCGACGGTTCCGCTCCGCAGGTCGCGCAGCTTGGGACGAAGACGATCGTCAACGGGGGCTATGAAGATGAGTAAACCCGTATCGAAAACGGATCTGATGAACAGCTTCCCGTATGTGCTCTCGGGCAGCGCCGCGCTGCGGATGCTCGCCGACGTTATCGCCGACGAGCTCCTGACGGCGTATGAAGCCGCCGGCGCGGTGTCGATCTATCCGCGCATCGACGAGCTCGACGAAGAGCTGCTCGATATCCTTGCGGTCGATTTTAAAATCGACTGGTGGGACGTCGAAGCGTCTCTCGATGAGAAGCGCGCGATACTCAAGGAATGCTGGACGATCCACCGGCAGCTCGGCACCGCCGGCGCTGTAAACGCCGCGATCGGCGCGGTGTACGAATCCGCGCATATCACAGAGTGGTATAACTACGAAGGCGCGCCGTATCACTACAAGATCGATCTCGACCTCGGCGATCAGCTGATGGACGACGATAAATTCCGACGCGTGCTTGACCGCGCGAGATGCTACGTCAACCTGCGGTCGGTGATGGACGAGATCGGCATCTCCACGGAGCGAGATACGACCTTTTACATCGGCTCGTTTGCCCGCACGGGCGAAAACGTTAAATTTTCTATCAGTTAGGAGTGATTGCAAATGATAGCGAGTACACCGCAGATCACGAACAAGGGGCGCGAACTGCTGACGCGCGCAGCCGGCGGCGAACAGATCACCTTTACCGGCTTCAAAGCCGGGGACGGTACGGTCCCGTCCGGTACGAGCGTCGCGACCCTGACCGACATCATCAGCTCGAAGCTGACCTTCGCCGTCTCCGGCATCAACACGCATACCGGCGGCGTGGAGGTCATCGGCACGTTCGACAACTCGGATTTTGCGACGGAGTTCCGCTTCCGCGAGCTCGGCCTGTTCTGCAAGGGTGAAGACAATACCGTCTGCCTGTTCGCATACTGCAACGACGGTGACAACGCCGGTATTCTGCGCCCGAGCACGGCGACGGTGCTCTCGGAGCAGCGCGTCGCGATCGATATCGCGGTCGGAAACGCGGAAAACATCACTGCCGTTCTTGACGACTCGATGTTGTACGTCACGATGACCGAATTCAATTCACACAAGCATTCCGCCGCAGATATCACGTCGGGGATCCTTCCAAGATCAAGGGGCGGAACGGGTTGCGACGGAAGCTCCGAAACTCTTTTTTTAGTTGAGGACGGCGAAATTGAAATAAATACAATCATGAGTCAGGGAGCGTTGGCATTTGTGACAACAGGGTCAGATCCAAGCGGTGGTATAACGGTGACCGGCAGTTCCATTGACTTTGAAGAAGCGGGAATCATCAAAGACGGGAACCGAATCTACGGGAGTATCAATGCGCGCGTAAAAACCGTATTCAATGATTCGAAATTCGGCAAGATAGTTAACCTGCTTTATGGTACGATGTTTGACGTGCTCATGTTTTGCCAATATAACCCATGCGGATCGGCTTTTCGTGCATATGATTCGAGCGGGACTATTCGCCTTGCGCCGATCGTCAGCATGTTGTACCCGACGAAATTTGTCGTCGGGAACAACAGTCTCGCGGCTGGCGATATGATCGCCGCATATTTTGAATTCGATGTGGTTCCGGAGTGATGTTATGAGAAGCTTTCAGCCCGAACAGATCCTTGCAGGGGATGACTGGCCGTTCAAGGCAAGGATGACGTTCAAAGGCGCGGAAACGGAGCTGACGGAGAACGATACCGTCACCGCCGTTATCTCGACGCCGACAGACGAGATCGAGCTTGCAGGGACCGTGGTCTCCGGAACGGAAGTGACCTTCCGGCTCACGTCGGAGCAGACCGCGCGGCTCGGCGCAAAAGGGAGCTGCGCGGCGCTCATGTGTATTCACATCCTTTGGCGTGACGGACTGCATAGTAGCGGTAAAATCAACGGAAAATACGAGTACCCTCTTGAGATAGTGAGGTGTCACGATGGTAGAGGTTCAGTGTGAGATTGTCACAGAGAGACAGATAGATATTGAGGTGTTTCGCGTCGCACATATTGGTGGGGAACCGTATGATGGTCCTTATGAAGTCACACCGGAATTTTCGGCGCAGACGCTGCCGACAAAAGGAAAGAGTATGCGGGATGACGTGACGGTGCACGCGATTCCCGTATCACGCACGACAAACCCGCAGGGCGGGAAAACAGTATATATAGGGGAGGTAAACTGATATGCCTGATACTTACAATTCCAAGGTCGTTCTGTCCACCGGAGAGGTTCTGATTGACCTCACGGAGGACACAGTTACAGCGGCAAATCTGCTGACGGGGGCGACGGCGCACGGGAAAGACGGCGCGCCGATCACGGGAACCTGCGACTATGACGCGGACACGTCCGAGGATACAGCGTATGCCGCCGAAATCCTTGCGGGACGCACGGCGCACGCGAGAGGGACCGCTCTGACCGGCACGATGAAGAACAACGGCGCGGTATCCGGAACGATCTCGACAAAGGCGGGGGCCTATCAGGTCCCGCAGGGGTATCACGACGGCTCCGGCACGGTCGAGATCGCTGCGGCGCAGCAGGATCTTCTGATCCCGGGGAACATCAAGAACGGCGTGACGATCCTCGGCGTCACGGGCGATTACAGCGGGCAGCCGGTATCTGTCGAGTCGAACAAAATCGGAACGCCGTCTCTCACGCAGGACGTCGAGGTAACGCCTTCCGTTGGATATGATTATCTCGCAAAGGTCACGATCTCGCAGATTCCCGTCGTCCGTGCGTATGATTCCGCATCCGGCGGATACATCGTAACAATCGGGTGATAGTATGGGCAACAGCATGATTAAGCTCGGCACGGGCGAAATCTTACTCGACCTGCGATCCGACACGGTGACGGCAGCAACGCTGCTCGCGGGGATCACGGCGCACGCTGCGGACGGATCGCAGATCACGGGGAACTATGCCGCGTCGAAGCTCGCGATGGGTTTTACCGATGAACTCAGTGTGCACACCGCTACTTTGCGGATTGACGGGATTCAGGACAGCAACGGAGAATCATTCACGCCGACGGGTTATGTGTTGATGCGTTATAACAATGCAGTAGAAACAGAAGCATTCGACGCCGCCGGGCTGATGATGGTCTTCTGTAATGCTGAGGGTACCGGGAGCAATAAGGTTGTGCGAGTCTCACTGTATGACGGACGCCAGTTGAGATACAATAACGCGAACCTGAGCGGTACGGTCGGAGATGGGTATATCAGGTACACGACCGGAATGTCAACATATTATCTGTTGCCCGGAACGTACTTCTGGATCGCGTGGGCGACGGACGCTGCGCAGGCGCGCGGGCTGATGAGCGCGGCGCCGGAGGAGATCAGCGGCGAGGAGGAACGATAATTTATGAAGGGAGATCACATCATGAAAGCAGAGGAAATATTCGAACTGACACCTGAAATGCTCGCAGAATTCGAATGCGGTCTTGAACCCGGCGAGGATCCCGCCGAAGAAGAAAAACAGCCGTCTGATGACGGCGGCGTGCGCAAGGCGAAGAAGGTCAATTCATCGGGAACGTCGAGCAACAGCAAGCTCGCGACCTATCGGCATTTCGCCGGGAACAAATACAACACGCGCACGTCGAAGATCACGAAGATCACGATTCACCACATGAGCGGGAAGATGACCGGGCGCGGATGCGCGGACTATTTCGCGCAGACTTCGCGTCAGGTTAGCTCGAACTATTGTATCGGGTACGACGGAGACATCGCCGTTTCGATCGATGAGTGTTACCGTGCATGGACGTCTTCGAGCAGAGCGAACGATATGCAGGCGGTAACGATCGAGGTATCGAACAACTCCGGCGAGCCGAACTGGACGATCTCCGACAAATCAATGACCGCTCTGATCAATCTCTGCACGGATATCTGCAAGCGTAACGGCATTAAGAAGATGTACTACAACGGCACGACGAACGCCTCGGTGACATGGCATTGTATGTTTGCAAATACCGACTGCCCGGGAGCGTACATCAAGAAGCTCACTCATTACATCTGCGGACAGGTCAACAGCCGCCTCGGGTCCGAAATCCTCGGAGATCTCGACGGAGACGGCAAGGTCACCGCGAAAGATGCATGCCTTGCGCTTCTGATCGCTGCAAAGCGCGCCACACCGTCAAACTATCAGATGCGCGTAGGCGATCTCGACGGAGACGGAAAGATCGGCGCGGGCGACGCAAGAAAGATCCTTCGGAAGGCGGCGAAATTGGGATGACCGAGACGGAGATCGTGGAGCGGCTTACTCGGGTAGAGCAGTCGGTGAAATCAGCGCAGCATCAGATCGACGAGACGAAAGAGCTGGTCGGTGGGATACATGAGCTCGCGTCCGAAGTTAAATACATGCGCGAAGATCTTTCCGAGGTTAAAAAGGACGTCGGAGAGCTGAAAAGCAAGCCCGCGAAACGGTACGACCTCATCGTCACCGGGATCATCTCGGCGCTGACAAGCGGAGCGGTCGGATATCTGATCGCTCAACTCATTAAATAAAAGAGGTGTATATATAATGGATAAGAAAGATATCGCCGTACGTGCCGCTAAAACGTTCGTACAGGCTTTTTTCGGCGTGCTGGTGCCGGAGCTTGCCGCGATTCTTAACGGCGGATTTACCGACCTTCCGACGTTTTGGAAGGCGGTCGCTCCGTTCGTCGCCGCGGCTCTTGCTGCCGGCATCTCGGCAGCGTGGAACGGCTTGCAGGCGTACTTCACCGAAAAAAAAGAAATGTATTGATAATAACGCGCGGATAGTTTCGGCTTCTTTGAATCCGCGTGTTGTTTTGCCCCGACGGGAGACTCCCGTCGGGGCGTTTTTTTGTTGCCTGAAATAAATATATCATTTTTCTATTGACAAATGATATATAGTATGCTATATTTATATCATAAAAACACGAAAGGATGATATAATTGTTAAGAATCACAGACAAAGAGGCTCGTGCTCTCGGTTATATTTACGGTCTTGTATCGGCGAAAATGCCGGAAGAATACGATCGATCTGGGGCAAAATACACGCAGGCAATGCAGTATCCGTTCGTCGGCTTTGGGCAGATCACCGCATGGGGACACAAATACAGGGTGATCACTCAAGAGATGAACGATATGATCGCGGATATCTCCACCGATATCGATACGATTCCGGAGGGAAGTATGGCAGAGCAGTTTCTTCCTCTTGAACAGCAATCTATATGGATGCTCGCTTATTACGCTGGGCTGAACGGAAAGCCGTATTTCGATATCGCAAGGGCCCGGGAGCAGGCAGGAATGAGTCAGGAGGAACTCGCGGAGAAGCTCGGCGTCCCGCAGAGCTCGGTCAGCCGGTGGGAAAGCGGCAAGGTTCAGCCGAGAGCGGAAACGCTCGATAAAATCAGAGCGATTCTTGACGTGAATAAATAATAATATCACATGAAATAAACCGGGAGAAAACTTCCGGGTTTCTTTTTAAGTATTGACTATACCATACAATGTATGGTATAGTTTAAGAGCAATAGAAAAAAGGAGTTGTCAAAATAATGTTGATTTCAGAAATTGTAAAAAAATACAGCATAACAATATCTTCTGATGGTGAACATCTCAAGTGCCCGGCGAACATTGAAAGAAGTGATCTTGAATTTGTTCGCGAACATAAACCTGATATTATGAAATATTTAAGGGATTTGGAGGACGAAAAGAAAAGGGCGAAAGAGGAATATGAAAGAAAAATAGCTGCGATCGAAGGTTTGCAAGAGCTCACCGACATAACCTCGGCTTGGGCTCGGTATAATGCAGCTATGACGAAATTTATAGAAGAAGATGCTGTTGGGGTTCCACCGGTAGCTCCCAGTGTAAAGATAGAAGATGTTGCTGCAAAATACCCGCGAGCGGTTGCTTTCCGCAAAGCTTGCGCTTATGCAGAAGCAGCGCATTTTAAAAAGTCCGAGATCGGAAAAAGAGCAAAAGACAGAATCTTAAACGGTGAAGATGTCGATACTGTCATTGCAGATATGGAAAAAGAGTGGACAGAGTATGCTGTCACAACGATCGATTGAGGAGGTATAATAATATGGATAGTATATTTGTAGATGAATTACGCGAAGCGATCGCATCGTCAGGGAAATCACAAAGAGAAATTGCAGAGATGATCGGCGTTCCGCTCCCTACTCTTGAAAGCTGGGTTCGTGGCATCAGAAAACCGAAGGAACTCACACAGAGAGCGATGCTCGATAGGATCAATGCGCTGCACTCCGTACAGGTCAAACGAATCGGTCTGTTCGCCTCTGGAGTATCATTGATGTCCCTACGGGTCATCGATGGCAGGTACACGATGATCTACGGACTGCTCGGAGGAAGCAGTCCGAGAGAAAATTGGGCGAGATTGACAAACATCAAGGGAAAAGAAGTGTCCCCGGAATATGTCAGCAAAACAAAATGGTACACAATGGCTGAAAGCCGCATCATAGCGGAGTTTACATATGGAGTGCCGAAGGACGTTGAATGGATGATCGATCTCGACGGAACTACGGTTTAATGCATAACGGCAAGCGTTCGGCTTGCCGTTTTTTTCGTCAGTAATAGCGTCAGTAATAGCAGAATATTTTTCACAACTTTAGAAGACTTTTCACGCGCGCGGCAAACTTTCGGAGAAAATAAGAAAGAGCCCGGAAACCGTTGTATATCAACGATATCCGGGCTGTGGCGCAGAAGGGGAGACTCGAACTCCCGCGCCGCTTTTTACACGGCCTACGCCCTTAGCAGGGGCGCCTCGTCACCAACTTGAGTACTTCTGCAGGTAACTTGTATATAAAGAAATATTCGATTGTTTTATTGGCGGAGAGAGTGGGATTCGAACCCACGGTACCGGTAAGGTACGACGGTTTTCAAGACCGTTCCGTTATGACCGCTTCGGTATCTCTCCGTATCGGCTCGATTAGTATAACACACGAATTTCGGTTTGTCAAGCAAAAATCCGAGAGAAATTGTCCCGCCGCGAAAAAATACGGCGGGACAGGAATGATATCGGAGATTTGCGGCTGATGAGGCTTCCGAGATCAACCGAGCTTCGGCAGACCGATCTCCTCAAGCTGTGTGATGCGGTCGGCGAACAGGATCGTCAAAAAGCGGATGAACTTCTTGAAGAAATCGAAGAGCTTGCGCAGGAAGCTCAGTACCACGCCGTCTTCGCTCGTATTCGCGTAGCCGGGCAGCGTCACGTCGTTGTCCGCGGGCGCCTTATCGACGGTTACGCCCTCCAGCGCCACGTCGAGAAGCAGATCCGTCACCGCGCCGACGGGATCCGTATCGCCGGCCAGATTGCCCAGATCAGCGAGACCGGTAACGCCGGAAAGCCCCTTCAGCCCCGCTGCGGAGAAGAAGCTGTCAGTCAGGGTGTCTTTGACGGAAGCGCTTTCGTTTTCCGTCTCGCCGGCGAAGATCGCCATCATCGCGCCGATCAGCAGGCGAACTTCAACAGAGTTTTTATCGAAATTCTCGTCTCCCTTTGCGTGCGCGGCGATGAAGACGGTGATCAGGTCGTTTACCGTGGGATATCCGCTTGCGGGAAGCTCGATCCCGGCGGCTTTCGCCATTGTTTCAACTGTGTCGCCTTCGCCGTAGATCGGTTTTTCAAAGTCGGCGAGCACGGCGGGAACAAGACGTTCGACCGCTTTCGCAGCGTCGGAATCCGCGTCGAGCTTCAACAGAGAGATCACTTTCTGCGCCGAGAGGAAAGACGCGACGTATCCGGGAACGGCGTCGCGCATCGCGCCGGCGGCGTAGGTGTTCAGATCCGCGCTCATCATTGCGATCTGCTCGGGCAGATAACCGTCGGGCGCGTCGGAGAGATTGACTCTGCTGATGATATGGCGTTTGAGCTCGATCGCGTCGTCTGTGAACGTTGCCTCACGGTAGGCGAGGGGATAGCAGATCAGAGATGTAGTCTCGATCTCATATACGTTTGTCTTGCCTTCATAGACCGCTACGTCGCTCGCGTGGAAGTGGCCGGTAAATACCGCGCGGATGCCCCATTCGGAGAACTTTTTGCAGACTTCCTCGCCGTTCTTCAGCACGAACGCCTCAAAAAGACGGCCTTCCATTGTGAAGTGATCCATCATATTATGGTGCATCATCGCGACGAGCTTTTTGCCGTCCGCTTTCGCGGCTTCGACCTGGACCTCGATCCAGGAGAGAAGCTTTTCGGAGAGCATACCGTGCCCGGCTGCGCCGTATTCGCAGGAGTCGACCGCAAGCAGGCGGTAACCGTTTTTCAGATCCGCAACATAAGAGCAGCTGTTTTCGTCAACGGCAAGCGCCTCGTCATAGCCGAAGCTGTGATAAAGTCCCTTGAAGGTGTTGATATCGACGTCGGATTTTGACGCCTCGCCCTGCGTAACAACGTCATGATTACCGTTGATCACAAAGATCTGCTTGCCGGTTTCCTCTTCAAACGCGGCGAACATGCCGGCGACTGCCTGCGCGTCGGAAAAGCTGTGCTTATCGGTGATATCGCCGGAGATGAACACATAATCCGCGTCGGATTCGGCTGCTTCGGCGAGGAATTGCCGCAGGATCTGCGGGCTGACCGCGTCAAGCTTCCCGAGCGAGCCGTGCGGATGATAAAGATTGCCGTCCGGCGTGACGGATTCGATTTTCTGATAATGGGTGTCCGTCGCAACGTAGGCCTTGAAGCCCTCGTCCGCGGCGGCGGCGCAGATACCGAAGACGCTCAGCGTCAGGACCAACGCAAGAAGAACGGAAATGATTTTTTTCATTCTGATTGCTCCTTTTATATTTAATACATTTTTATTCTATATTAAATGTCACTTTTTGTCAAGAAGGGAAATGCCGATTCGGGGCTTTGCCGCGCGGAAAAAAACAGCGGGAACCTGCGGAGCGGGAAATGACGGCATTTATAATTCACCGCCGCGGCGCTTTTGCTCCCGTTGATGAAAATACAAAACGATTTTTTTCCGAATGGCTGATTTTATATAAATCCAGAAAAAATTATACATATGAATATTCCTTATTTTTATACATTATATATTGAAAAACCGACGCGGCATGTGCTATACTATTTAAATAAACCCCGTTTGCGCGGGGGGAAGAGAAAGGATGTAAAAATGAAGGAATTGATGCTCGGCAACAAAGCCGTTGCCAGAGGTTTATATGAATCGGGATGCCTGTTTATATCGAGTTATCCCGGCACGCCCAGCACCGAGGTCACCGAAGAAGCGGCGAAATACCCCGAGATCTACTGTGAATGGGCGCCGAATGAGAAGGTCGCCATGGAGGCGGCGTTCGGCGCGTGTCTTGCGGGCAAACGCTCATTCTGCGGGATGAAGCACGTCGGTCTCAACGTGGCGGCGAATCCGCTGTACACGATGTCCTATACCGGCGTCAACGCGGGGCTCGTGATCGTCGTCGCGGACGACGCGGGAATGCATTCCTCACAGAACGAGCAGGACAGCCGCCATCACGCGATTGCTGCGAAAGTTCCGATGCTCGAGCCTGCCGATTCCGCGGAGGCGATCGCTTACACGAAGCTCGCCTATGAGATCTCCGAGGAATTTGACACGCCCGTAATCATTAAAATGTGCACCCGCGTTTCGCACTCGCAGTCCGTCGTTGAAAAGGGCGAGCGCGTCGTGCCGACGAAAAAATACGAGAAAAATATCGCGAAATACGTGATGATGCCCGGCAACGCGAAAAAACGCCATCCGATCGTCGAGGAGCGCACCGCGAAGCTGATCGAATTTGCCGAGACGAACCCTGTCAACCGTATCGAATGGGGCGACCTGAAGCTCGGCGTGATCACTTCGTCCACTTCGTATCAGTATACGAAGGAAGTCTTTGGGGACGGTTGCTCCGTGCTCAAGCTCGGCATGGTGAATCCGTTGCCTGTGAAGCTTATCCGTGAGTTCGCCGCCCATGTGGAAAAGCTCGTCGTGATCGAGGAGCTTGATCCCGTCATTGAAAATCACTGCAAAGCGCTCGGGCTTGAGGTTTCGGGCAAAGACGCGCTTCCGATGATCGACGAGTTCTCTCAGAGCCTGATCGCGAAGACGCTGCTGAATAAAACCGCCCAGAGCGTTTCGCTTGACTGCCCGATTCCGCCGCGCCCTCCCGTGATGTGCGCGGGCTGTCCGCACAGAGGGCTGTTCTATACGCTCGCAAAGAACAAATGCACCGTTCTGGGCGATATCGGCTGTTATACGCTCGGCGCGGTCGCGCCCCTGAGCGCGATGGAGATGACGCTCTGCATGGGCGCTTCCGTATCCGCGCTGCACGGCTTCAACAAGGCGGGCGGCGCTGACGCGGAGAAAAAGACCGTCGCAGTCATCGGCGACTCGACCTTTATGCACTCGGGCATGACGGGCCTTGCGAATATCGCGTATAATCAGACGAATTCCACCGTTATCATTCTCGATAACTCGATCACCGGTATGACCGGGCACCAGCAGAATCCGACCACGGGCTTTAATCTGCGCGGCGATCCGGCGGGGAAAATCGATCTTGAGGCGCTTTGCCGCGCCATGGGATTTGAGCGCGTGCGCGTCGTCGATCCCTATAATCTCAAAGAGTGCGACGCGGCGATCAAAGAAGAACTCGCCGCAGAGGCGCCGTCGGTCATTATCAGCCGCCGTCCCTGCGCTCTGCTCAAGTACGTCAAACATAAAGCGCCCGTACGCGTCGATCCCGAAAAATGCCGCGGCTGCAAGAGCTGTATGCGCATAGGCTGCCCGGCGATCTCAATGAAGAACGGCAAAGCCGTGATCGACAACACGCTCTGCGTCGGCTGCGGCGTATGCACGCAGCTGTGCGCCTTCGGCGCGTTTGAGACCGGCGGCAAGGAGGCGGAATAAAATGGAATCGAAAAATATTATGATCGTCGGCGTCGGCGGGCAGGGAAGTCTGCTTGCCAGCAAGCTGCTCGGGCATCTTCTGCTCACGCAGGGGTATGACGTGAAGGTTTCCGAGGTCCACGGCATGTCGCAGCGCGGCGGAAGCGTCGTTACCTATGTCCGCTGCGGCGATAAGGTCTATTCTCCCGTGATCGATCCGGGCGAGGCGGATTATATCGTTTCTTTCGAGCTTCTGGAGGCGGCGCGCTGGCTGCCGTATCTTAAAAAAGACGGCGTGATCGTCACCAATACCCAGAGGATCGACCCGATGCCGGTGATCACCGGCGCGGCGGAATATCCGGAAGGACTCGTTGAAAAAATGAGGGACGCGGGGGCGAAGGTGGACGCGCTCGACTGCCTCGCGCTTGCCGAGCAGGCGGGTTCCGCGAAAGCGGTGAACATCGTGCTTCTCGGAAGACTCTCGCATTATTTCGACGCGCCGGAAGAGGCATGGCAGGCTTCGCTTGAGGCGATCGTTCCTCCGAAGTTCCTCGAAATGAATAAAAAAGCGTTCGCGCTCGGACAAGCGGCGGAGAATTGATTTTCAGTCCCGAGACCGGTTGTCAGAGCGGAGAGCGGAGATAAACGGCTTCGCCGCAGTTTTGTCGAAAACCGGAAGACGCGATCTGTTTATAATCAAATCGCGCAGCGATTTCCGAAACTTCACTCTTCACTCTCCACACTGCCGACGGCCGGTTGTCAGAGCGGAGAGTGGAGATAAACGGCTTCGCCGCAGTTTTGTCGAAAACCGGAAGACGCGATCTGTTTATAATCAAATCGCGCAGCGATTTCCGAAACTTCACTCTTCACTCTTCACTCTCCACACTCCACACTGCCGACGGCCAGAGGCCGAATCTGAATCTAAAATATTTTGCAAGGGAGCGATTAAATTGGAAAAGTACTATCAGCCTGAAATCGAATGCGCTTCGCGTGATGAAATCGTCAGAATTCAGAACGAGCGTCTTGTGAAGCAGGTAAAGCGCGTTTGGGATAACGTGCCTTATTACCGCAAAAAAATGGAAGAAAAAGGAGTGACGCCGGATGACGTTCAGTCAATCGACGATTTACATAAGCTCCCGTTCCTTTCCAAGAAAGATCTGAGGGACGCGTATCCTTACGGGCTTCTCGGCAAGCCGCTCAAGGAGTGTGTGCGCATCCAGTCCACCTCCGGCACGACGGGCAAGCGCGTCGTCGCGTTCTATACGCAGCACGACGTCGACCTTTGGGAGGAGTGCTGCGCCAGAGCGATCGTCGCCGCGGGCGGCACGGATGAGGACGTTTGTCAGGTCTCCTACGGCTACGGTCTGTTCACCGGCGGTCCCGGTCTCAACGGCGGCAGCCATAAGGTCGGCTGTCTGACCGTTCCCACCAGCTCCGGCAATACCGACCGGCAGATCATGTTTATTCAGGATCTCTCCGCGACCATTCTCTGCTGCACGCCCAGCTACGCCGCGTACCTCGGCGAGCGCATGAAAGAGATGGGCCTCGGCCCGAACGATATCCCCCTGAAGGCGGGCATCTTCGGCGCGGAGGCGTGGAGCGAGGAGATGCGGCAGGATATTCAGAATACCCTCGGCATCAAGGCGTTCGATATCTACGGCCTGACCGAGCTTTCCGGTCCCGGCGTGAGCTTTGAATGCTCCGCGCAGACGGGCATGCACATCAACGAAGACCATTTCATTGCCGAGATCATTGATCCCGACACCGAAGAGGTCCTGCCCGACGGCGCGCAGGGCGAGCTCGTATTTACCGCGATCGACAAAGAGGCGTTCCCGATGATCCGGTACCGCACCCGCGATATCTGCTCGCTTTCGCGTGAAAAATGTCCCTGCGGCAGAACGCATGTCAAAATGAGCAAGCCCAAGGGCAGAAGCGACGATATGCTCATTATCCGCGGCGTGAACGTGTTCCCGAGCCAGATCGAGACCGTGCTGCTCAATCACGGCTACGCGGCAAATTATCAGATCGTCGTCGACCGTGTGAACAATACCGATACTCTGGACGTGCAGGTCGAAATGTCGCCCGAAATGTTCACCGACAATATCGGCGAGATCGAGGGCAAGCAGCGCGAGCTGGTCGCCGGTCTGCAGTCGATGCTCGGTCTGAAGGCGAAGGTCACGCTTGTCGCGCCGAAATCCATCGCGCGCAGCGAAGGCAAGGCCGTGCGCGTGATCGATAAGAGAAAAATATAACGCAGCCGCGTTTAGCGAAACAGACAGCTGCGGGAGGTAATTATGTTCAGAACATGGATATATCGTTTTCTGCTCATTATCGCCTCAATTTGGTTCTGTATTGCGGACAGCATCAGCATGAGAGGCGTTAACGTGGAGATCCCGAAGCAGGAAAAAGAACAGATCCTCGTCGAGCGCGAGGGCATGAACGGCGAGTGGAGCGCGACGGACGCGCTCGGCAGAACGCTGCCCCTCGGCGGCGAGGTGCGCGAAAAGCGGGACGACCGCTTTGTCGGCCTGTTCTACTGGACCTGGCACGTCGGACAGGCTTCCTGGACGCCGTATCCCGTCAACGTGAACGAAGTCGTCACGAACGATCCGTCGGCGGTGCATGATCTCAATAACCCCGCATGGGGAGGTCTCGGCGTTCCGCATCACTGGGATGAGCCGCTTTACGGCTATTACGACACCGACGACCGCTGGGTGCTGCGCCGTCACGCGGAGCTGCTGGCGGCGGCGGACGTGGACGTGGTCATTTTCGACAACACCAACGGCACCGCGACCTGGAAGGACTCCTACGACGTGCTGTTCGAGGTTTTTGACGAGGCGCGGAAAGACGGCGTCGATACCCCGCAGATCGCTTTTCTGCTGCCTTTCTTCTCCCACGAAGATAC
>JAFRPB010000164.1 GCA_017429345.1 Clostridia bacterium
CACCGTCAGCACCTTCGCCAACAGAATGATCAGCGCGACCTTTACGAACTCAGACGGCTGAAACTGAATCGGACCGAGCTTGAAAATACGGTGATAGCCTGCCTTTGTATCTCCGGTAAAGACGAACGCCGCGAGCAGCAGTGCGATGCCGAGACCGTACATGACCAGCGGAAGGTACCCGCGAAACGCGTTTTCGATCTTTTCCATATCGATCTGACTGGCGACAAACATCAGTGCAAGTCCCGCAATCGCGAAAACGAGCTGCGAACGGAACAGCTTCGTACCGCTGGCGACGCTGGCGGAAAACATCATAATCAGCCCGAAGGTCAGAATAATGATCGTCGTCACCGCAAAAGCCGCGTCAATATGCCCCGGCTTGAAGATCCACGCAAAATGATCTCTTTCAAACCAGCCTTTCGGCTGTCTTCTGACTTTTTCGTTTCTCATTTCATAATCACTCCCGCTCAAAGAATTGCCGGCCGGCGCCCCTGAACCGCCGTCCGCTCTCCCCCAGAAAAGTCACGCACGACAACAAAAAACAGAATCTCGTAAAACACGCAAACAGGAAGAAACCGCGAAAACGCCGTCTCTTCCGGAATTTTTAACATTTTTGACCCGCGATCGGAGAAATTTTTTATTTCTGCCCGAAAGCGACAAGAAGAACGGCGATTATGCCGCCCAGTGCGTCCACGGCGGAAAAGACGCAGCAGATCTTTTTCTCATTCCAGCCGCTCATTTCAAAATGGTGATGGATCGGCGCCATTTTGAAAATACGTTTCCCGTGCGTGATCTTGAAATAACCGATCTGGATCACGTCGGAAAGGAACTCTATGACATAGATAACGCCGGCAAACAGAATCAGCCACGGCATATCGAGCGCGTAGCATACGGCGATGACCGCGCCGCCGAGGAACATCGAACCGAAATCCCCCATCATGACCTTCGCGGGGTTCCAGTTCCAGATCAGATAGCCGCAGAGAGCGCCGAGCAGACACGCCGCGAACAGACTTACGCCGAACGCGCCGCGCAGGATCGCGATAATCACGATCGAGAGCGAGAACACGCCGCTGACCGAAGCGCACAGACCGTCGACGCCGTCGGTGAAATTCACCGCGTTGACCGTGCAGTACATCACGGCAAGCCCGAGGATCAGCGAACCCCAGCCCAGCTCGATGTTTCCGACAAAGGGAAGATACACATACGTTGCGCCCCGCGAATACATCGTGCCGAGATACACGCCCATGATCAGGATCTGCATCACCGATTTCTGCGGGATCGTAAGCCCCAGGTTGCGTTTCTTCACGACCTTGATATAGTCGTCCGTAAAGCCGACGAGAGCATAGGCGACCGCCATGATGATACCGCCGAAAAGCTTGACCTTCGCCGTTGCCGCGTCCACCGCGTTTCCTGCGATGATGTCGCCGCCCAGAAGCTTATCCGTTACGGCAACGACCGCGAACGCGGCAAGCGTGCCGATAATGAAGAGCATTCCGCCCATGGTGGGCGTCCCCTGCTTGTTTTTATGCCATTTCGGTCCGATATCGAGAATCGTCTGCCCGAATTTCAATTTATGAAGCCACGGAATGATCACATAGCCCAGCAGAAACGAGGCGAGAAACGCGGCAAGCGCGCCTGCCCCCAGAGCAAGATACAGATTCATCTTACAGACCACCTTTCAGCGTCACGGTATCATCCGGTTTCGCGGTGACGCCTTTATTATTCCCGAGCGCCGTGCCCGGCAGATTCAAAATCCTCAGAATATTTCCGCGATAATGTTTTCCATATGCATTCCGCGGCTGCCCTTGACAAGCACGGTATCGCCGTCGGCAAGTATTTTTTTTACTTCCCGCGCCAGAGCAGAAGCGTCGTCGAACGCCTGCGACGGCACGCCGCGCTGCGCCGCCATCGACGCCGTATTGCGCGAGAGCGGCCCGTAAGCGAAAAGCAGATCCGCTCTGCCCTTGCAGAACGCGCCGACGTCTTTGTGCATATCCTCGGCGAAGGAGCCGAGCTCGAGCATATCGCCGAGAACGGCGATGCGCCTGCCGCCGCAGCCCGCAAGGACCTCGAGCGAGGCCTTCGTCGAGGTCGGCGAGGCGTTGTAGCAGTCGTCGATCAGCGTCACGCCGCCGTATTTTACCGTGCGCTGCCGTCTGCCCGTCGGCGCGTAATCGGCGAGCGCCGCGGCGATCTGAGGCACGGGAACGCCGTGATAATATCCGACGGCCGCGGCGGCAAGCGCGTTGCTGACGTTGTGGATCCCGGGGGAATTGAGCCGGACCGGCGATTTCTCCCCGTGGGCGCAGAGAACAAAGGAGCTGCCCAGCGGATCTGTTTTTACGTCGCGCGCGGTAAATTCCGCGTCGCTCTCAAGGCCGTAACGAATGACCTCGAAATCGGGCAGATCCAGCGCGCCGAGCAGATCGTTATCCGCGTTCAGGAATACGCGGGAGCCCTTTTCGAGCCCTTCGAGTATTTCCAGCTTGGCCTTGAGGATATTTTCCCGCGAGCCGAGATTTTCGATATGGTTGACGCCCACGTTCGTGATCAGAGCGGCGGTCGGGCGGCAGATCGATGTGAGCAGCGACAGCTCCCCCGCGTGATTCATGCCCATCTCGATCACTGCGGCCTGTATATCGTCGTCAAGCCGAAGAAGCGTCAGGGGCATGCCGATATTGTTATTGAGGTTTCCCTCTGTTTTCAGCGTGTTGAAAATACGGGACAAAACGACGGCGATCATTTCCTTCGTCGTCGTTTTGCCCACGCTCCCGGTCAAAGCGATGACCGGGATATCAAATCTCGCGCGGTGCCACGCGGCAAGGTCGCAAAGGGCCTTGCCGGTGTCTTTCACGATCACGGCGGGCAGTGAGGTCTCAAGCTGTTTGCCGATCATCACGGCAGCAGTCTCGCCTTCCTCTAACGAGCGCACAAACTCATGACCGTCAAATCGCTCGCCCGTGAGCGCCGTAAACAGTCCTCCCGGCACGGGATTTCTCGAATCCGTAAAAACGCCGCTTACCTCAACGTTTTCTCCTTTTACCGTGCCGCCGACGGCCTTTGCCGCCTGAATCAGATCAAATGTCTTCAATTTATATCACCGCGCGATAGCTTACCGAATAATAATTACGTGTATTGCGTTTATTGCCGAAAACCCGTGTATTATACCGTTCCGTCAAGAATGCCGCGAACGATCTCCCGCTCGTCGTAATGGATCTTACCGCCCGCGAGGATCTGATACGTCTCATGGCCTTTGCCCGCGAGGATCACCGTATCTCCCGCCTTTGCCTCTCTGAGCGCCGCCCGGATCGACTCGGTCCGGTCCGGATCCACATGGACCGGCACTGTCGAGCCGTCCAGACCGGCAAGGATATCTTTGATGATCGCGTCCGGATCCTCCGTTCTCGGGTTATCCGAGGTCACGAACAGCATATCGGAGAGCTCAGCAGCCGTTTTCGCCATTTTCGGCCGTTTTGTTTTATCTCTGTCGCCGCCGCAGCCGAACACGGTCAGAAGTCTGCCTTTTGTGATCGGACGGACGGCGGTCAGGATATTTTTCAACCCGTCGGGGGTATGCGCGTAATCGATAATGACCGCATAGGGCGTATCGGTCGGCACGACCTCGATCCTGCCCTTGACGCCGCGAACCTTGCCGATGGCGGCGATCACCGCGTCGCAGTCAAAGCCCAGCTCAAGGAGCGCCGCGATTGCCGCGAGGGAATTATATACGGAAAATCCACCGGGGATCCCCACGTTTACATGCGCTTTCTCTTTTTGATACAGCAGGTCATATTCCACACGCGTCTGCAGCATTTTGATGCACGTCGCGGTATAATCGGCGGGATCGCGGACCGAATAGGTCACCGTCTCGCCCGAGCAGCTGTCCGACATCAGCTTCCAGTAAGGATCGTCGAGATTCAGCACCGCCTTTTTCGTCTGTGTAAAAAGCTGCGCTTTCGCAGCGGCATACGCGCCGAAGGTGCCGTGATAGTCCAGGTGATCCTGCGTCAGATTCGAAAAGATCGAAATATCGAACTCGCAGCCCGCGACGCGCCCCTGCGCCAGCGCCTGTGAGGATACCTCCATGACGCAGTACTCGCAGCCGGCGTCGGCCATGCGCAGGAACAGCTCGTTCAGCGCAAAGCTTTCCGGGGTCGTCAGCGCTGACGGTTCCTCTTCGAAGCCGATCATATTTTTGACCGTGCCGATGAGGCCCGCCTTAACGCCGAGCGCGTCGAGCGCTTCTTTAATCAGAAAGGACGTCGTCGTCTTGCCGTTCGTTCCGGTCACGGCGATCAGACGCAGCCGTTTTGCCGGGTGGCCGAAATATGCCGCGCACATCAGTGCGAACGCCGTTCTCGAATCGTCAACGATCAGCTCGTTTTTACACCCGACACTGTGTTCGCACACGATCGCCGCCGCGCCCGCTTTTTCCGCCTCGGGAGCCGCGTCGTGACCGTCGAACCGCTTTCCGCGGATACAGACGAAAACGCAGCCCGGCGCGACTTTTCGGGAGTCGTCCGTAATAAACGAAACCGGAACATTCTGAAACTTGTTTTTTACCCGGAAGTCCTGCGTCAACTCGAAAAGTTCCATATTACTCACCTGCCGTATAAAAGTAAAACTATCAGTTGGGATCGCCGTAAAGATCGCCTACGCCCTGATCGCTGCGGAAGGAAACCGTTATGGTGCTGCCCGCAATGACCTGTGTTTCGGCTTCAACGCTCTGGAAATACGCTCTTGTCGCGCGGTCGTTGGTATTGCCGCTGACACGAATGTTCAGCCCGATCTCTGCGGCAGTCTGACGGACCTCGTCGATCGACAGGCCGCGGAAATCCGGTACCCCGACCGTCGTATCCTCGAAATTGTATTCCGTATACAGAATGATAACGCCGCTGTTTGTGATCTGACTGCCCGCGTAAGGCATCTGGTTGAGCACCGTTTCGCCCTCGCCGCGGATCTTGACCGTGTAGCCGTCGGAACGAAGCTGCTTCGCCGCGTCGCGGGCATTCTGGCCCACCGCGTCGGGACAGGCTTTGGTCATATAATCCACTTCGCTCTCATTATACGAAGCTTCGATATTCATATTCGGCAGGATCTCGCCGAGAACCTGACCTGCGATCGGCGCGGCCACGTTGCCGCCGCCGTGGTTCCCGTTTGGATCCGGTTTATACACGACGACGATGATCGAGATCTGCGGATCGTCCGCCGGCGCGTACCCGACGAAGGACGCGACATACTGCTTATCTTTCTGCTGAAGGTTCGAGGTGCCGGTCTTGCCGCAGACGCGGTAACCCGCGACATAGGCGTTCTTGCCGCCGCCGTCTTTATCGCCGACGACACGCTCGAGCATCGCGTTCATGCGCTTCGACGTCTCCTCGGAGATCACCTGACGGCGTACCGTCGGCTGTGTGACGCTGACTACATTGCCGTCGCTGTCCAGCAGTTTATCGACAATGTAGGGCTGCATGAGCTTGCCGCCGTTGGCGATCGCGGAAATCGCGCTGAGCATCTGCAGCGACGTGACCGCGAAGCCTTGACCGAAGGAGCTTGACGCCAGCTCCGTAATGCCGAAATTCGAGTAATTGTGATAGGTGATTCCCGTTTTCGGCTTGCCTTCGCCGGGCAGATCGATGCCGGTTTGCTCAGTGAAGCCGAACGCCTCGAAATACTTATAGTATTCTTCCGCGCCGAGCGTTTTCGCCACAGTGATCGCGAACGGGTTGCAGGAATTTTTCAGAAGGCCGACCAAAGTCTCCTTGCCGTGAGAATTGGGGTACACATGGCAGCGATACTGCGTATCCGCGATCTGGATCGATCCCGTGCAGACATACTCCGTATTTTCCGTCACGGCGCCTTCTTCCAATGCTGAGGCGACGGTGATACACTTCGCCACCGAGCCCGGATCGTAGAAGTCAGTGATCGCGCGGTTGCGCCAGCGGTTGTTGCGGGCTGCCACGCGCGCGTTATACATTTTCTCCTCTTCGGTCATCGCGTTGTATTCCTGCTTCGTCAGATCGGACGAATCCTCCGCAAGCGCGGCGTCCCGCTGCTGCTCATACTGCGCAAGCACCTCCGCGTCGTCCACCGCGAACGGATCGTTTGAGTCATAGTCCGGCAGACTCACCATGCCGAGGATCGCCCCGGTCTTGACCTCCATCACAATGCCGTACGCGGCCTCCGCGTTATAAGCGGTCATCGCCTCGCGCAGGGAATTGTCGAGCGCATACTGAACCGTGTCGTCCATCGTCAGCACGAGGTTCAGGCCCTCCTGCCCTTCGTAAACGGTGGAATACGCGCCCGCGAGCTGGTTCTGCTTTCCGTCCGCCGCGCTGACGATTCTGCCGTCAATGCCGCGAAGCACGCTGTCGTATTTCGCCTCAAGCCCGGCAAGACCCTGATCGTCCGTTCCGGTAAAGCCGAGCACGTTCGCCGCGACCGTAGACGTGGAGTAAAACCGTTTGACGGACATCTCGACGCCGACGACGTTCAGATACCCCAGGTGCGGCTGACGGTCTTTTTTATCAAGCAGCTTGCCGTTTTCATCATAGTCGCGGAAGGATTCCTTCCGGTAATAATCGACCTTCTCCATCAGCTCCCGGTCGATATTGGCGGCGACGACGACGTGCGCCTTGCCGGACGCCATCGCTTCGAAAACGCTCTCCTGCGTGATGCCGAGCATCGAAGAAAGTCCGGCGGCGATCTCCTGCCGCATTCTCTCAAATTTATCAATCGTCTCCTGCTTCGGGTCGCTCTCCGGATCGGGATACGCGCCCTTGCTGTTGATATAGACGTTCCACAGGGCAATGCTGTTGGCAAGAATATTCCTGTTTCTGTCGTAGACCGTGCCCCGCAGAGAAGAATACGACGTATCGTAAAGCTGGTTTTTTTCAGCATATTGTCTGAGCTCTTCGCCCTTCGCGATCGTCAGGAACCCGGTCGCGCCGATATCGACAAGAATGCCGAAGACCAGCAGCAGCGCGGCGAGGATCATGCCGCGGTCGACATTATGCTTCAAATCATAAAAAAACGATTGCTTTTGTTTCATTGATCTGCCTCTTTCCGAATTACTGCGGTAAAGCTCCCCCTGAACTGCAACGGCGCCGGAAAACTGCTGTCTGCACGGGCAAAAACGCACAAACTCCGGCAAAAAAATCCCCCGTTCTAAGCCGCCAAAAGGGTGAAACGCCGTTTCACCCTTTTGGCGGACATGCGATCCTCCGCGCATGTTAACCGCGATATGCCGTTTAAAATTATATGCTTTATTTCACGCGCTTATGCGGACGACGACTTACCCCTCCGCGTCCACCGAAAGCGCCTGAACGGGAAGAGCGGACTGAGCCCCGTCCGCCGTCTGCGGCAGATCGGGCGTCTCGCCCGAAACGTCTCCGAACGCGGCGGGAAGCTGCTCAATCTGCGGCGATTTCGCCGCGCTGCCCGGTACCGCGGGGATACGATTAGCGGAAATGGTAATGCTGACGGTGTTGAAAACGGTCGATTTGACCATATGAAGCGTATTCTCCGCATATGCTTCAACTTCACGTTTTGAGAACATCAGCTCGATCTGCGTTTTCAGCGCCTCATTCTCCTGCCGGCGCATCTCCGTCTCTTCCCTGACGGAAGCGATCTGATTGATCGTTTTGGTGTAATTTGCCGACAGTCCGAGCAAAAGGCTCGCCATGGCAAGAAGCGTCGCCAATGCCGCCGCGCCGAACAGATACAGATTTCTTTTGAAGTAACGCTGTTTCAACCCTTCTCTGAACCATTCCACCGGGTTGAACGGTTTGCGCTGTCTGCGCGGAGCGGAAGGCTGCTTTTTTACCGGTTCGGTTTCGGCAGGCTCGGTGTAAGCGGGCTCTGCGCGAAGCGGCGCCGCCGCGGTGTTGCCGAGAACAACATATTGCTCCGTCCGCGTTCCGCCGTCGGCGCGCGGATCGGTAAACACGCTGCGGGAATCCGAGAGATACAGCCTGCCGTCGCCCGCGTGATAGCGGATCGTCTGCCGCCTGCCGCGCTGTTCTGTTTTTCTGTTATCCGCCATTACTTCACTTCCCATCTGTTGCCTTTCCCGAAAATTGCGCCGCGGCAGTGCGGATCAATCGTCAAAAACGCTCATTCTTATTTTCTCTGCGGCGCGAAGCCTCGCGCTGCGCGCCCTGCTGTTGTTCTCCAATTCCTCTTCGCCGGGCGTTACGGAACGGAATACCGTTCTCGCTCTGGGCTTTTTGCCGCAGGTGCAAACCGGCGCTGCAGGGTCGCAATCGCACCCGCGGCAGAATTCCGTTATGCAGTGTTTCGCGATCTTATCCTCCAGAGAATGAAAGGTGATAATCGCGATCCTGCCGGAAACTGCCAGACAGTCAAACATTGTGTTAATGCTTTCCTCCAGCGTGTCAAGCTCGTGATTCAGCGCGATACGCAAAGCCTGAAAGGTTTTTCTCGCGGGCTGCCCTGCGCGTCTGACCGCGGCGGGAACCGCGCTTTTCACGATTTCGGAAAGCTCGAAGGTCGTTTCGATCGATTTCTTTTCACGCGCGCGCACGATCGCCCGCGCGATGGAACGGGCGTACCGTTCCTCGCCGTATTGATAGAGGATGCGCGTGATCTCCCGCTCGTCGAGCGTTTCGATCAGCTGCGCCGCCGTGATCCCGGAGCCGGGATCCATGCGCATATCGAGCGGCGCGTCATAGCGGTAGGAAAATCCGCGCGCGGGGTCGTCGAGCTGATGCGAGCTCACGCCGAGGTCGGCAACGACGCCGTCGACAAGATCGACGCCGAGAGAATCGAGAACCTGCCGGAGCGCCGAGAACTCACTGTGCACTACCGTGACGCGCTCGTCCCCCGCGAACCGCTCCTTCAGAACGGCGACCGCGTCCGGATCGCGATCCAGCACGATCAGCCTTCCGCCGCGGCCGAGCCGCGACAGGATCTCCGCGCTGTGACCTCCCCCGCCGCCGGTACAGTCGACGTACGTTCCGTTTTCCTTCACATTCAGCGCGTCAACCGTCTCCCGAAGAAGCACTGTCAAATGATACTCAGACATCGCGCGTCACCTCTGCGGCGATCGGGAACCCGGCCCGATCACCAGTTCACGTCCTCTGGATACTCCGCCTCGTCGAGAACGCCGCCCTCGCCCCGATTGGGATTGCAGGGGCCTTCATAGAAACGATCCTTCGGCCAGATCTCGATGCGGTTGCCGCTGCCGTTGACGACGATCTCTTTCTCAATGCCGACGCGCTTCATCAGGAACGGTGAGAGCGTTACGCGGCCCTGTTTATCGACGTTCGCGTCGGTCGCGCCGATGTAAAACTGTCTTTGCCTTGCGCGTTCCGCCATATTGTGGGCATGATCGGCGACCTGATTTGTCACACGGCTCCACTGTTCCGGCGTGTAGATAAAGATACAGCCTTCAGGCGCGGAACACATATAGCACACCGACCCGAGATGATCCCGCCATTTTACAGGGATGATGATGCGGTTTTTTTCATCTGTTTTCTGTTCGGTCGTGCCGATAAACTGTCCGTTTTTCATATTCTGATCCGTTTCGTTGAACAAAACCGCTCACCTCCCTTTTTTGATGATTTTTAACTGTTTTTCTTCTTTTTTAAAATAAATATTACTTTATGTTCAAAATCCGACTTAAAATTGCTTATCTCAGATAAAGATACGTCTGAAAACTTTGGCTTTTCATCGATGATTTGGAATATTAAACCACAAATCTTCCCCAAACTACCCTCTGCGGCACACTTTTACTCCCCGAAACAGGAAAAAAAAAGCCCACTGCCGCCCCGGTTTCTGAAAAAAACGGCTTTTTTCAACGTCAGACCGAAGCCCGGACGGTCAAAGGGCTTCGTAACGCATATTGCGGATATCGGTTATCCCTCGAGAAGACCGCTCTGCCAGAGCTCCCCGGAAAACACGGGATAATCCGGCAGCCGGGCGGCGCAGGCATTCAGGTCGTCCTCAGACCGGAACAGCCCGAAAATCGCGGATCCGCTGCCCGTCATCAGCGCGAGTTCGCTGCCGAAGGAGCGCATCGCGGCTTTGATCTCGGCCCTGCCTGCGACTTCGACGGTCTGCTCAAAAACATTTGCGCACTGCGCGAAAAATGTCTTGAGATCGCCGCGAAGATAAGCATTCAGCGCCCACGGGATCGAAGGATGGCGGATATGCTCGCAGCTGTCGAACGCGGCATAAGCTTCTTTGGTGGAAACATGCGCGTCCGGTTTCACGATCAGCACACGGTAGCCGGACAACGGGGGCAGAGGCGTCAGCAGATCGCCGACGTTCTGCGCGAGCATTGTGCCGCCGACCAGACAAAACGGAACGTCCGCGCCGACGCGCGCGCCGATCTCGCAGAGCTGCCGCTGTGAAAGGCCGGTATGATACATCTCGTCAAGCCCGGAAATCACCGCCGCCGCATCCGCGCTGCCGCCGGCAAGACCGGCTCCGCTGGGAATGCGTTTGACGATCCCGATCCGGACGCCGACGTTTTTGCCGGTGTATTCCGCAAAACGCAGCGCGGCTTTATAGGCCGTATTGGTTTTATCGCAGGGAATATCCGCTGCGGAACCGGGACGAGCGCTGAGCGGCCCGTCAAGCGTACAGCTGACCGAGACGCTGTCGTCGGGAGAAAGCGTCACCGTATCATATATGCCGACCGACTGCATAACGGTACCGATTTCGTGATACCCGTCGGGAAAGATGACGCCGCTCAGGTCCAACAGGAGATTCAACTTTGCAGCGGCCTTTCTGACAATCGGCATATTCAGGGATTCCTCCGCATACTGATAATGGTATTTTATATTATATATCGAAGAAACGTAGATTGCAAGAAAAAACTGTTTTTTCCAAAAAAAAATTACAACCGCGTTTTTTCACGTTTATTGTACATACTGCACAAATCGCAAAAAATCGACGCCGCCCATTCGCAGCCGCCGTCGAAACGCGACGGGAACGAAACGGCGAAAGTTCGCTAAAATTTACCGATACCCCTTGAAAAATCGTTTCGTTGATATATAATTAATTACATAATTATATAATCTGTTGATTCTGTACGGAGATGAAGCCTCATGACCGATTATATGCTCGTTGATACCCATCTGCACTCCGATAACTCCCCCGACGGACATCATTCCGCGATGTTCATCTGCGAATCCGCCGTCGCGATGAATCTCAAGGCGATCAGCATCACCGACCACTGCGAGATCGACGTGTTTTATCAGGATCATTACGACCGCTCCACGGTGCAGTCGTATTTCGAGATCATGAAAGCGAGGGAGGCGTACCGCGGCAAGCTCGTCGTGCTGCGCGGTATCGAGCTGGGCGAACCCGTTTACGATCTCAAGCTGACGGAAAAACTTCTTTCAAAGCTTGAGTATGATATCGTGATCGGATCGCTGCACAATCTGCGCGGCATGGAGGATTTCTATTATATGAAATCTTTCAACGAGGCGGACGCGAAACGCTGGCTCACCGAATACTACGACGAGCTGATCAGAATGGCGGACTGGGGCAAGTTCGACACGATGGCGCACATCACCTATCCGCATCGCTATTTCTTCAAGCGCAGCGGTATCAGCGTGAACATGGACGATTACAAAAAACAGACGGACGAGCTGTTTTCTCTGCTCGCCGAAAAGGAGATCGCTCTCGAGATCAACACCGGCGGACTGCGGCAGCCGCTGAACAAGCTCTCACCCGAGGCGGATCTGGTCAAGCGTTTTCATGAGCTGGGCGGCAAATACGTCACCTTCGGTTCCGACGCGCATTATGTCGAGGATCTGGCGAAGGATTTCGACAAGGCCGCCGAGGCGGCGCGGTACGCCGGATTCAAATCCTGCGTATTCTATCAGAACCATAACCCGATGGAGATCCCGCTGTAATACATGACAAAATGAATAATTCGCCTCTGTTTTACATAAGAGTAAGACAGAGGTGATTTTTTTGAAAATTTCATGGAAAAAGCTGCTGATCTGCCTCGCGGTCCCGCTCGCGGTCGGCGGACTTTCCGCGCTGCTGACGCGCAGCGCGATGCAAAGTTTTAACGAAGTGGCAAAGCCTCCCATGTCGCCGCCGGGATGGCTGTTCCCCGTCGTGTGGACGATCCTGTATCTGTTGATGGGCTTTGCGTCTTATCTCGTACTCGAGGCGCGGAAACCCACGGACGGCGCGCTCACGGTCTACGGCTTACAACTATTCTTCAATTTCTGCTGGTCGATCATATTCTTCCGTTTCGAAAGCTATCTTTTCGCGTTCGTATGGCTCGTTCTGCTGTGGGCGCTGATCCTCGCGACGCTTCTTTTGTTCCGCCGGGCGTCGAAAACCGCGGCTTATCTGCTGATCCCGTATCTTCTCTGGGTGAGCTTCGCGGGGTATCTGAATTTCGGAATTTGGATGCTGAACAAATTCTGATTTATCGCGAAGCGATAAATCAGAATTTAGTCCCGAGTCCCTAGTCCCGAGTCCCGAAGCGGTTGATTTTTACTCAAGAGAATAAACGAAGAACCAGGAAAAATCTTATTATTCGACATTTTTCCAAGGCGCACATTCTTGCCTTATGTATCTCGGGACTCGAGACTCGGGACTCGGGACTTTATCGACAAATCAGAATTTACCTGCAATCATCAGCAAAAAACAGACCGTTCGCCGGTCTGTCTTTTGCGTTTATATTCGATTTTTGATCGGATCAATACGCGTTCGCCGCGTTCTCGTAGACCGCGGTGAGCTCCGCGATCAGCTCTTTGACCGCCGCAACCGTCTCGTCTGCGGGGACCTTTTTGCTGACGGATTTGTCACGCGTGACGATCTCGCAGACGTTCTCTTTGAGATTGCGCGGACTGACGATCACGCGGATCGGCACGCCCAGCAGGTCCGCGTCGGAGAACATCACGCCCGCGGAGACCTTGCGGTCGTCGTAAAGCACTTCGACGCCCGCTTTTTTCAGCGCGTCGTAGAGCTTGTCCGCCTCGGCGTGGGTCGGCTCGTCTGTGGACTTCATGCAGCAGAGCTCCACCTGCCAGGGCGCGATCGTGATGGGCCAGATCGGGCCGTAATCGTCGTGGTGCGCCTCGCATACGGACGCGGCAAGCCTGCCGACGCCGATGCCGTAGCAGCCCATGATCGGGTAATGGATCTCGCCGTTCTCGTCGGTGTAGGTCATATCCATCGTCTTCGTATACTTCGTGCCGAGCTGGAAGATATTGCCGACCTCGATGCCGCGGTTGACGGTGATGGTGTGTTTGCCGCACTTCGGGCAGATACCGCCGTCGAGGATCTTCGCGAAATCGTGATACTCCGCATCCGGGCAGTCGCGTTCCATATCGAGCCCTTTATTGTGGTAGTCGGTTTTATTCGCGCCGCAGACCATATTATTCGTGCCCTTGAGCGAATTGTCGAACAGTACCAGCGGCTTGCAGGCGGCGTCGAGACCGACGGGGCCGATGAAGCCGGCGGCGATGCCGCTCTCTTCGGTGATGACGGCGGGATGGATATTCTCGCCGAGGAAGTTCGTCAGCTTCGTCTCGTTCACGTCGAGGTCGCCGCGCAGGAACACGATGACGTAGCTGTCGTCCATATTCTTCTGATAGACGACCGCCTTGACGCTCTTGAGGGGCGAGGAACCGAGATATTCGCAGACCGCCTCGATCGTGTGCGCGTCGGGCGTGTGCACCGCCTCGAGGGGCGCGGACTCGGCGTCGCGCTCGTTCTCGATAATGCTCTCGGCGGCTTCCATATTCGCGCGGTAGTCGCATTCGGAGCAGATGGCGATGGAATCCTCGCCGATCGGCGTGAGCAGCATATACTCGTGGCTGACCGCGCCGCCCATCATGCCGGAATCCGACTGCACGACGACGGTCTCGGGGATGCCCGCGCGGGCGAAGATACGCTGATAGGCTTTATAGCACTCGGCGTAGTATCTCTCAAGATCCTCCTGCGAGGTGTGGAAGGAATAGGCGTCCTTCATCGTAAACTCGCGCACGCGGATCAGGCCCGCGCGTGGTCTTGCCTCGTCGCGGAACTTGGTCTGGATCTGATAGATCATGAACGGATAGCGGTTGTAGGTCGCGCCGTACTCGCGCACCAGCTGCACCGCCGCCTCCTCGTGCGTCATGCCCAGCACCATCGGCGCGCCGTTGCGATCCTTGAAGCGGCAGAGGGAATTGTCGATCGAGTCGTATCTGCCGGACTCCTGCCAGAGCGAGGCGGGCATCACGACGGGGAACTGAACCTCCTGCCCGTCGATGCGGTCCATCTCCTCGCGCAGGATATTTTCGATCTTTTTCGTGATGCGGCGCAGCGGCATATAGGAAGAATAAATGCCGTTGGCGACCGCCTTGATGTAGCCGCCGCGCACCATAAAGGCGTGGGAATCCACCACGCAGTCGGAGGGCTTCTCCTTGAACCGCTCGCCGACGAGAACGCTGAGTTTCATAATATACCTTCTTTACATAATGATCTGAAATTGTATTTTATCATATAATTACGGGAGATACAAGGGATTTTTTTGAAAATCAAAAAAATACATTCACGCCGCGGGGATCTTTTTTTCCGGCGTCGGGTCGAGCTTCGCGGCGATGCGGAGGATCGCCCTTGCGTCGGAAGACCGGATCTTGCCGTCTTCGTTCGCGTCGGCGAGCGTCCGCCGGATCGCGGACAGGGTTTCGAGACGCGCGGCGGCTCTGAGCGCAAGGCGCGCGTCCTCGGAGGTGATCCTGCCGTCCGTATTCACGTCGCCGAGGGTGTAATATTCCGACCTCACGTCGTAATTGTCGGCGCGCAGAAGCGTCAGCCGCGCGCAGTTTTTGCCGTACCAGCAGCCGAAGCTTCTCTTTTCATATCGAACAAGAAGATCGTAGTTTGCGTTGCAGTCGAAGATCCACACGCCGTCGTCCTCGACGCCGCAGACGATCATGGAATGCTTCCGGGGCTCGTCGAACTGCAGCACGTCCCCGATCACCGCGTTTTGCAGAAGCTTCTGCACGTTCTCCGCGGAAAAGACGGTGACGGAACCGAGCCGGGTCATTCCGGTATTGTTCATACCGTTATAAGACCATTGCCGGTACGCGCCGGAAGCGGTCTGCCCGAAAATATGATTTACTGCCATCCTGGCAAAGCCCTTGCACTGGTTCGAGCCGTGGAATTCGCCCTCCCAGCGGATCCCGGGGGGATATAACGCTTTGAATTCCTCCAGCTTTTCCCGGACCTCGACGGGACCGATCGCCTTTGCCGTCACGCCGACCCGCGCGGCGGGAAAGATCCCGAACAAAAACAGGGATATAAGCACCGCACAGAGCGGACGTCTGATTAATCTCATAAATCGACCCCCGAAATGATGTTTATGACCGTACCGCACGGGCAATGAATCATTCAAAAATTCCTTGTTTTTTATTATAATAGCTTTCCGGGTCGATTTCAAGAACGTAATTCTGCGTAATGCATATTTTGAAAGCATGATATAAAGATCCGCCTGCCGGAGAACAATTGCTTCGACAGGCGGGGTTCTGTTTTTCTTACGCGGCGGGAATCTGTTTTACCGGTTTCGGCTCAAGCCGCGCGGCGATACGAAGGATCGCTCTCGCGTCGGCAGCCTTGACCCTGCCGTCTTCGCTCACGTCCGCGAGGATCATCTGCAGCTCGCTCAGCGACTCGACCTTCGCCGCGGCGCGCAGCGCGAGACGCGCGTCCTTCGCGTTGACGCTGCCGTCCATGTTCACGTCGCCGAGGGTGAAATACTTCGCGGGTTCGGCAGTCGTCGGTTCATTGGCCGGGGCTTCCGTCGTGGGTTCTTCAGTTGCGGGAGCTTCCGTCGTGGGTTCGTCGGTCGCGGTGGCCTGCGTCGTCGGCTCGTCGGTCACGGGCGCTTCCGTCGTGGGTTCTTCGGTTGCGGGCGTTTCTGTCGTAGGTTCGTCGGTCGCGGGGGCCTGCGTCGTCGGCTCGTCGGTCGCGGGGGCCTGCGTCGTCGGCTCGTCGGTCGCGGGCGCTTCCGTCGTGGGTTCGTCGGTCGCGGGCGCTTCCGTCGTCGGTTCGTCGGTCGCGGGAGCCTGCGTCGTCGGCTCGTCGGTTGTGCGCGCCTCTGTCGGCAGCGCTTCGATCGGCTCAGCCTTTACCGCATAACAATCTTTGCAGACATACTGTTTTTCTCCCTCGACGCCGGGCGCGGGTTCCCTGACGACCCTACCTTCCGTCCAGTTATGCGCGGCGGTCTCAACGTGGCTCGGATCGTTGGCGCAGACTCTTCTGTGCTCGTTTTCGTCGAGCTCCGTCCATTCGCCGAACGCGTGTCCGGTCGCGGGGATGACTTCGGTCTTCGCCGCCTTGCAGGCAGTGCAGGTATAGGTCTTAACGCCGTCTTCTTCACAGGTGGCTTTCGTCGTGACCTTTCCCTTGTTCCATGTATGCGCGGCTGTCTCGACGTGACTTTCGTCGTTGGCGCAGACGCGCCGATGCTGCTCGTCGTCAAGTTTTTCCCATGCGCCGAACGCGTGCCCGGTCGCCGGGATCGGCTCCGTCTTCGTCGCCTTGCAGACGGTGCAGGTATAGGTCTTAACGCCGTCTTCTTCACAAGTGGCTTTCTTTGTGACTTTTCCTTTATTCCATTCATGCGGCGCTGTCTCGACGTGACTCGCGTCGTTTGCGCAGACGCGCTGATGCTGTTTGCCGTTCAGCTTCGTCCATTCGCCCCATGCGTGGCCCGTCGCAGGAATCGGCTCGGATTTCGTTTCACCGCAATCTATGCAAGTAAAAACTCTTTCTCCTGCTGACTCACAGGTCGGAATCAGTGATACAATACCGTTGTCCCAAATATGATCTTTCATAACAGCAAACTGCTGCGTCTTATCGCTTTCAAAGACCCATAACAGCATATTGTCATTCGTATGATCCATATCGAACCAAATATCGGCATAATAGCACTTGAAATAATAAGCGTCATTAATCCTATAAATATAAAATCTTTGAGCAAAATTGTCTGCGTAAGGCACTATCTGCAGATTGGTACCGGCTGCATTATTTGCACCTGCAACATCGATTGCATATGATTTTTCTGTTAACATACTGTAGCTGCGGTCCGCGTGACGGACAAAATGCCAAAGCTGCTTCTGATTCGCGTCCGCAGTAACGCAGACATTGCTGCCTGAATACATTACATATTTTTCGGAATAGAGATTTTTAATGGGAGAGTAGAAATCACTTCCCAAGTCCACGGGAATATGCCCGTTATAATCAATTTTTTGAATATTGAATTCCTGCGGCGCATAATCCGCATATTGACTTCCAAAGGCAACATTATACGAGGATGTATCCACATCAATCCAAATATTTGCATATGAACATTTAAAATAAAATGCGCCATATTGATAATAAATAAAAAATCGTTGGGCAGCATTATCAACATAAGGCATCATCTGCAAATTGGTACCGGGAGTATTCCCAGCACCGGACACATCCATTGCATATCCTTCGGTGTTCAAAATACTGTAAGAACCATTTTCACGCCGAATAAAATGCCATATCTGGCTATCTGATCCCGCAGCCGTATCGACGCATACGTTATTGTTCTTATGCGTAATCCACTTATAAGAAGACTGATGCCCTATATATGCGTAAAAATCATCGCCGATATTCACATAAGGATCGTAATTATCGGCACGCAGAAGTGTCAGTCTTGCGCTGTTTCTTCCATTCCATGTACCGAAGTCCTTCTTTTCAAAACGGATCCCGCAATTATTATCCGCATTGCAGTCGTAAATCCAAACGCCGTCGCTGTCTACTCCGTAAACAATCATGGTATGGATATTCGGCTCATCAAATTGCAGAATATCACCGATTGCCGCTTTATCTAAAAGACCCTTCATACTGGCTGCGGAATAATTGCTGATTGAACCGACGGCAATCATCCCCGTATTGTTCGTACCTGAATATGTCCAGTGTCTGTATGACCCGTTACCTGCTTTACCGAACATTTCATATAAAGCCATTTTGGCGAATCCGAAACATCTTTTGCAGTCTGCAAATGTTGACGTCCATCGAGATCCCGGCGGATATGATTGCATGAATGCGTCAAGTTTTTCCTTAACCTCTCCTGAACTGATCGCATTTGCCGTTATACTGATCTGTGCTGTCGGCATTATACCGACAAGTATCAGAACTACAAGGAGAGCGCAAATGATACGTTTTATTTTTTTCAAGATTAACCTCCTAAAACAACTTACTATTGATTATGTTGTTTGATTCGTTCCTCAAATTGTCAATACCGATCTTTTGAACGATCAGACAATAACAAAGTGTGAAATAATATGCTGATTTAAAAACTCTGTAAATCGGCTTATTATTTGAGCCCGTCCTCAATTATCAATTATCCATTGTCCATTATTTATTGACAACAGACGGGCGAAGCCAGCCTGTTGTCAGCTCAACCCCTGCTCTTTGAGGAAGTGCAAAAACTTCGCCATGCTTTTTCTCGCGGTCGAGTTGCGCCACAAAAGATGGTAGCAGTGGTTATTCCAGATCTCCGACGCGCTGTCGGTGCCGACGACGGGACAGTGCTCCCGCAGAAGCTCCGCCATGCGCGGGCCCTGCCCGGCGCAGAGGATATCCTTGTCGGACCAGACGATATACGCGGGCGGCCATTTATCGTTGATGAAGTCGCCGGGCGAAAGATACTCATACCACGGCGATTCGACGATATTCTTCTTGTCGTGATCGACGTGCATGCCGATCAGCATACCGAGCATCTGCTGGATCATGTCGAGCGGTATTTTCTTCGTCAGCAGCAGATCCATATCGTAGATGCCACAGCAGGGCGCGAGCGCGGCGATCTTCACGTTCACGTCCGGGCAGCCGAGCTTTTCGCGCAGCGCGCCGTCGCAGGCAAGCGCCGTGTCATAGACCGCGAGATACGCTCCCGAGGAATCGCCGGTAACGATGATCTTATCGAGATCGAGATTATATTCCTTCGCAAGCTCGTTCAGGTAATTCAGACCGTCGACGCTGTCGTAAAGGATCTCCGGGAACACGATCTCGGGCGGCATGCGGTAGTTGATATCCCATACGAAATACCCGTTGTTCGCGTAATACTCGCACACGCTTTTTCTGAAATCCTTGTCGCCCATCAGGAAGCCGCCGCCGTGGATATAGGCGATCACGGGGAATTTGCGCCCCTTCGCGGCAAGCGTCCGGTCGAAATAGATATTGCCCGCGCGGGAGGACCCGCCGCCGGGGACGTATTCTACGTCTTTGATCTCTCTGATGTTCTCAAAATGCACGCCGTTCTGCAGCGGATAGAAAAATACGTCGATCAGCTTGAATGCGAACTGGGTTCTGTTCATAAAAGTCATCCTTTCAATATTTTGAATAATTCCGTAATATCCGTATCATTTCTCCGGCTCGGTTCTGTTCTCCGGCACCGAATTATAATTGATAATGAAAAAGACGGACGGAAACCGCCCGCCTTTTCCATAGGGAAGAGAGAATAAAATGAAAAGGAATTGCTTTATTTTGGAGGAAGAAATGTTTTTCTTTTCTCCTATAATATACTCCCTCGTCTGTACATCCGCTATGCAAAAGTATGGACGTTTTGTAAATTGTACAAAATAAATGTTGTGGAAATGTTATTTTTATGTATTTAGGCAGTAGGCATCAGGCAGTAGGCATCAGGCAGTAGGCATTAGGTACACACCTATACACAGAGCGATAGAATAAACTGTGTGTGAAATCATGCTAATTTTGCAATCATGGAATTTATCATTTTTCCGACGCCGTTGCTGTACTGGATCGCCCGACTTGCATCTTCCTTTGAGAAATATCCTAACATAATACAAATATCGATCTGCGTATCCAATTCATTTAAGGATCCCCTTGCGATCCTTAAAAATCTGGAATACTCGCCCGGAGAATTCCGACCGTATCCTTCCGCAATATTCGAAGGGATCGATACCGCAGCCCTGCGCATCTGATCTGTCAAAACAAACATTTCCTCTTTCGGCAGCCGTTTCAGCAATGAATAAACTTCTTTGACAAGTTTCATGGACGTCTGCCAGACAATCAAATCTCTGTAATTCTGAATCACCGTGTTCAATTCCCCCTCAAAATCCGAAGCAATATACTACTGCCTATTGCCTAATACCTTTATAACTTTATCCTCATCGAAATATGAATCACTGTGTTCAATTTCCTCTCAAAGCCGAAGTTGTATACTTCTGCCTACTGCCTATTGCCTTTATAACTTTATCCTCATCGAAATATGAATCACTGTGTTCAATTTCCTCTCAAAGCCGAAGTTGTATACTTCTGCCTACTGCCTATTGCCTTTATAACTTTATCCTCATCGAAATATGAA
>JAFRPB010000165.1 GCA_017429345.1 Clostridia bacterium
ATCTCTTATCTCTTATCTCTTACGATTATACGCAACACGCAAAACGCAACACGCAAAACGCAAAACGCTTTGAGCCGAGAACCGAGAACTGACAACCGGCAACGAGCAACCAGTAACCACCAACTACAAAGGAGTGAAAACAAATGGCAATTACAACCTTGAGCGACGTAATCGTTCCCGAGCTGTTTAACCCTTACGTCGTCAACAGAACCATGGCGCTGTCCGCGCTGTACCAGAGCGGTATCGTTGCGAACAGCCCCGAATTTGACCGTCTCGCTTCCGAGGCGGCTCCCATCCATCAGATGCCGTTCTTCGAGGATCTGACCGGCGATTCCGAGGCCGTGATCGAAGGCGCGGATCTGACCGCGAAGAAGATCACCTCGAGCAAGGACGTCTCGACCACGATCCGCAGAGCGAATATGTGGGCGGCGACCGACCTTGCCGCCGCGCTTGCCGGCGCGGATCCGACGAAGGCGATCGGCGATCTCGTCGCCGGTTTCTGGGCGCGCGACCTGCAGAAAGAGCTGATCGCGGTGCTGACCGGCGTCTTCGGCACGTGGACCGACACTTCCGGAGAAACCGACGTCGACGTGACGCCGCTGAGCGACCATATCCTCGACATTACCGGCGCCGCGACAGCCGCCGCGAAGAAGATCAGCGCTTCCGCATTCATCGACGCGCTGCAGCTTCTCGGCGACGCGCAGGAGCAGCTGACCGGCGTCGTGATGGATTCCGCGACGAAGGCGTATCTGAAGAAGCAGAACCTGATCCAGACCGAGCGCGATTCCACCAGCGTGGAGTTTTCCACCTATCAGGACCGCCGCGTGATCGTCGACGACGGCATCCCCGTCAGCAGCGGCACGCACACCGCGTATATCTTCGGTGAAGGCGCGTTTGCGTACGGCAACGGCAATCCCGTCGGCTTTGTTCCCACCGAGGTCGACAGAGACGCAAAGAAGGGTTCCGGCGTTGATTACCTGATCAACCGCAAGACCTTCATTCTGCATCCGCGCGGCATCAAGTGGACGAACGCCGACCGCGCTGCCGTCGAGACGCCCACGCGCACCGAGCTCGCCAGCGCGAAGAACTACGAGCGCGTCTACGAGTCGAAACAGATCCGCATGGTCTGCTTCCGCTTCAAGCTCGACTGATATGGATAAGTCGCTGACGCTGCACACGATGACCGGGTGTGCGTATGAACAGGAACAGTGCGACGCGGCGCTCGCATTTGCCGAAGAGATCATCCTGAATTTCTGCAATATCGATGAAGTGCCCGCCGGACTCGACCGGACGCACCTGGGGCTTGCCGCCGATCTTCTTCGCCGGAAACGGTACGGAAAGAACGGCGGCGAGACGCAGACGGTCAAAAGCGTCACCGTGGGCGACACATCGACGACGTTCGGAGAGCTCTCCGACGAAGACGTGCAGGGGATCCTCGCAAACTATCGCGGATCGCTCGTGCGGTACAGGAGGGTGGCGTTCTGATGAATATCGCCGAACTGCACCGCAGAGCCATTGAGGCGTCCTATACGGATCGCTGTACGGTCACGGCGTCCGTGCCGGTTAAACGGAAAAACGGTTCCACGGGGCACGAGACGCAGGTCGTGTACAGCGATCTGCCGTGCCGGCTGTCCTATGAGTCCGTCCCCGCAGCGGCGCCCGATACCAATACCGCGACGGTTGCGCAGGCGATCAAGCTGTTCCTTGCGCCGGAATACGCGGTCGCGGCCGGTTCCGTCATATCCGTGACGCACGACGGCGTAACGGAGGAATACCGGCGCAGCGGGGTCCCGGCATCATACGCGACGCATCAGGAAATTCCGTTGATGCTGACGAAGGAAAGGGCGTGACGTATATGGCGAGTCTGGAAGATTTCAGAAAGAATCTTGAAAAGGTCAAAGCGGCGGTCCCGCAGACCGAGGAGAAGATTCTTAAGAAAACTGCGGAACAGTATCTTGGGCTTGTTATCAATCGTACGCCGATTGGGGAATACCCGAATGGTTCCGGCAGGGTTGGCGGTGTTTTAGCGCGCGGATGGACATCAAAGACCGAAGAGGAAGCTCGCTCCGGGACAGGCGATGGAAAGGAAAAAATTCCACGGTACGTCGCCGAAACGCCTGTCGAGCATCGAGGCAACCAGGCAACGATGAAGTTGGTTAATCCTGTGCATTATGGTCCTTACGTTGATTTCGGTCATCGGATTATGCGTAAGGGGCGCTGTGTCGGGATGTATAACGGACTTCACATAACAGAGAAAGCCGCAAAATCGCTTGATATGCAGAAAATTGCAGATGACTATTCTGAACAGATGTTTAAGGATGTGTTCGGGAAATGAGGCAGAAGATCATCGACGCGATCGTCGCGATCCTGACTGAAGAATACCCGGATTGTCCGGTTTATACGGAGCGCGTAGAGCAGGGCCTTAAAACGCCCTGCTTTTTCGCGTACCAGATCGGCGCGACGATCCGACGGCAGATCGGTAAACGGATCTCTGAAAAGTATTCCTTCGCTGTGCAGTATCTGCCGGCGTCCGAAGAACCGCGCGCCGAGTGCGCAGAGGTCGAAGAAACGCTTTACTGCCTGCTGGAGGACGTCACTGCGGACGGCGACGTCCTGCACAGCGACGATATCACGAGCGAAACGACCGACGAAGTGCTGACCGTTTATCCTTCCTATTCCTTCTTCACAAGGGAACAGGAAGCGGCCGGCGATCTCATGACCGACTACAGGATCGAAGGAGACGTTTCTTAATGGCAACAAAAAAGAAAACCGGGACGAAAACACCGGTCAAAACGAAGTCCGTCGGAATACCGGAGGCTGCGTTCACTGTGGAACAGCTTTGCGAATCGGATCGGTTCGCTGCTTCCAGGTACGCGCTTGCCGCGTGTCTCGACAAGAATAAAAAATATACTGTCAGGCAGGCGCAGGCCGCGCTTGACGCATTTCTTACAAGGAAGGTGTAATGTATGGCTTTAGGCGGCGGGACTTATACGTCCCAGAACAAGGTGCTGCCCGGCAGCTACATCAATTTCATTTCCCGCGCGGCGGTTTCCGCGACGGTCGGCGACCGCGGCGTCGCTGCGATCGGTCTGCCGTTTGATTGGGGCGAGGGCGGAAAGATTCTTGATCTTACGCGCGCCGACCTGATCGCAAATTCCGAGACGCTGTTCGGCGTCGATTACGGCTCCGCGAAGCTTCTGCCCCTGCGGGAGATCTTTCTGCACGCGAACCGCGTGCTTGTCTGGCGTCTTGACGGCAACGGCGACAGAGCGGAAAACACTTACGCCGAAGCGAAATACGCCGGTACGGCAGGCAACAGTCTGAAGATCGTTATTACGCTGAATCCCGACAGTGTCGAAGCGGATCCTCAGAACGGGACGGAAGGCGATACGATCTACGACGTGTTCACCTACTACGGTGACGTGCGCAAAGATAAACAGACCGTGCGCGCCGCTTCCGAGCTCGTCGCGAACGACTACGTCACATTCAAAACGACTGCGACGCTCGACGTCGTCGCCGCGGGCAGCGCGCTGACCGGCGGCACGAATTCCGACGTCAACGCCGGCGCGCATCAGGCGTTTCTGACCGCGCTGGAGGCGTATACGCCGAACGCCGTCTGCTGCGCTTCCACGGACAGCGCCGTAAAAGCGCTGTATAAAGAATGGGCGATCGGTATGCGCAATGAGTACGGGATCAAGACGCAGATCGTCGCGTATGCTTTCGCCGCGGACAGCGAGGCAGTCGTCAACGTCAAAAACAGCGTCGACGCCGTTTACTGGGCGACGGGCATGATCGCGGGCACCGCGGTCGGCGCGTCCGCCGCGAACCGGAAGTATGACGGCGAGCTGACGACGATCACCGCCGATTATTCGCAGACGCAGCTCGCGAACGCGCTCAAGGCGGGCGAATTCGTGCTGCACCGCGTCGGAGACGACCTGCGCGTGCTGGATGATATCAACTCGCTCGTGACCGTAACCGCGGAAAAGGGCGAGGTATTCAAGGACAACAAGACGATCCGTGTGATCGATCAGATCGCGACCGACACGGCGGCGATCTTCGCGCAGAAATACCTCGGGACTGTGCCGAATACCGAAACCGGAAGAATGAGCCTGCGCGCCGACGTGCTGGCGATTCTCGGCGATCTTCGGGATCTTTCCGCGATCGACGATTTCGACAACGACGAGATCACCGTCGAGGCCGGCGAGCAGAGAAATTCCGTTGTGATCGGCGTTGCGGTGACTGTTGCGGGAACGATGACGAAGCTCTATATGAGCTGTGTGATCGCGTAAGGAGGCGTTACAGCGATGAATAAAAACAGAAATGTGTTCAAAGATACCCAGAACGCGAAATTCGGCGACGTTTACGCGACGATCGGCGGCAGACGTCTTCATCTGATGAACGTAAAGAACGTCAAGGCGACGTCGAACGTCAAGACGCAGGAGATCCCCGTGCTCGGCAACATGATCGTCGGAAGAAAGCCCACCGGCATGGAACTCAAGATCGTCATGACCGTGTATAAGGTCTCCGAGACGTTCGACGACATGATCGAAACGTTCAAGAATACCGGCGTGCTGCCTCCGATGGATCTGCAGGTGACCAACGGGCCCGACGTGTCTTCATCGATCGGATCGAGTACAAAGATCTATCGGGACTGCGTGATCGACGGCGAGGTGCTGCTCGGGATGCTTGACGTGGAAGACAAGATCGTCGAGCAGGAAATCACCTGTTACGCGATGGATTACGACTCTCTCGGGAAATTCAGAAGCCCCGATTATCTTTAATTAAGGCAACCGAAAGGACGGAATAAACTATGAGCGATCTGAGCCTGTTTCTCAGAAAAAACAAGATCGGGAAAGGACATGTTTTCTATCCCGCGACAAAATCCCTTTGCGGAGAGGACGGCAAACCGCTGCTCTGGGAGCTGCGACCTCTGACGACCGGCGACGCGGAGCGGCTGCGCAGCGAACACACTGTCGCGCAGCCGATCCCCGGCAGACGCGGCGCGTATACTCAGAAGATGGACGATCATTATATCCCGGCTCTCGTCTGCGCGGCGGTCGTGTTCCCCGATCTGAACGACGCCGCGCTGCAGGACAGCTACGGCGTGGTCACCGCGGAGGAATTGCTTGTGCAGATGCTTGACGAACCGGGCGAGTACTACGCGTTTGTCGATTACGTGCAGAAAATCAGCGGCTTCAACGTTCCGCTGGACGACGAGGTAGAAGACGCAAAAAACTGATCGAGGGCGGCGATCCCGACGCTTCCTACGCGTTTTACGCGCTGATGAAGCTCGGGATCCGTCCGTCTGAGTGGATCGAACTGGACAGACAGGAAAAGGCGTTCATCATCGCCTGTATCGATCTGAAATGTAAAGCGGAAAAGGAAGCCGCGGAGAAGGTGAGATCATGAATGAATACGGCACGTCTTTACGGCTGACCGACAACATCACGCCTGTGCTTGACAGGATCATGAGCGCTTTTGACCGGACGCTCGACGCTTATTCCGAGTTCAGCGCCGCGATCGGGACGGATAAAGGCGCCGCGGCGATCGACGCGGCCGCGCAGGCGGTCGCCGCAGCGCATGAAGCGGTGAACGGGCTGAACGAAGCGCTCGATCAAACGGCGGAAAAGACGCAGAACGCGCCCGCGGGCAATTCGTTCGCGTGGCAGAGCGAGCCCGTTGAAGTGTTTACAAACAGCGGGATCGACCGTTTCCGCGAAGAGGCGCAGAGCGCGCTCGATCTGATCGGGCGTCTTGCCGCGGGGCAGGCGCAGATCACCGCGGCTGCAAGAGCGGGAAATCTTCTCCCGCCGCAGGCGATCGCCGATCTGCAGACCGCGGACGCCCGCGTACAGGCGCTCAGGCAGCGGATCGCGCAGATCGCGGGCAAGCCGCTGAATCTTGTCGACGCGCGGGATAACGCCGAACTGGAACAGCTGCGCGGACAGCTGGCGCAGGCGCTTGAGATCCAGCGCGATCTGAACCGCGCCGTCGATACGATGGACGTGGAAGGCGCGAATACCGCGTACCGGCGGTTGGTCTCGACGATCGGCGGCGCGGAACGGCAGATCCGCGACAGCACGAACGAGCAGGGGAGGCTCAACGAGGCGATCGAGGACGGCGGCAGAGCGGCGGCCGGCCTTTCCGGTCAGCTCGGCGGCGTTCTTCGGGCGTACGCCGGTATCGCCGGGCTTCGAAAACTTTTTGATTTCGGGAAATCCGCGTTTGAGGCGTATTCCGATCAGTTGAATTCCTCCGTGCAGCTCAAAAGCGTTCTTGCCAATATGCTGGACGCGGATTATATCGCTTCTTTTCAGGTCGAAGCGGATACGCGGAACGCGCAGGAAAAGCTCGCGGCGCTGGAAAACAGCCTGCCTTCCTGCAGTATTCCGGTAACCGCGGATATCGGGGACGCGCGTGAGATGATCTCCGGGCTCGGAAACAGCGCGCCTTCCGTTACCGTGCCGGTGACCGCGAATACGCTGGCGGTGAACGCCGCGTTCGACAAAATCAGACAGAAAGCGGCGGATCTTCAGGATCAGGGGATCTTCGGCGACGAAACGATGATCGCCGCCGGAGCGGAATTCGCGACGTACTTCTCGGATACCGAGGCGATCACCGCGTTGATGGATACGCTGTCGAATTACGCGATCGGCATGGAGGGCGTGACCGAAGTCAGTCAGGAGAAGATGACGGATCTCGCCACAGGGCTCGGCAAGATCATGACCGGCTCGTATGAGGCGATGACGAAAAAGGGCTTCGAGTTTACCGACGTGCAGAAGGCGATCATCGAGGGCTCCGCGACAAACGCGCAGATCGCCTCGCAGCTGGGCGAGGAATATGTGAATATGTCGCAGGATATGCAGGCCGTCGCCGCGATCACGCAGGTGATCAACGAGGCGTGGGGCGGTCTGTATGAAAACATGAGCAACACCCCCGCGGGGAAACTGCTTCAGCTGCAGCATATTCTCGGCGACATGAAGGAAACGATCGGCGAGGGGGTCGCGCCGTATATCACGGAGATCGTAAACGTCATTCTCGCGCATAAAGACGAGATCCAGAAAATCGTACAGAATATCACGGAGCATCTTCAGCATATGCTGACCGTCGCGGCGGTCGTGATCGAATTCGCGATGAATATCGTCGACAACTGGGACAAGATCCGTCCCGTCGTCCTCGGAATCGCGGGGGCCGTCGGCGTGCTCGCCGTCGCGCTCGGGATCGCGACGATCGCGCAGAACATCATGAACTCCGCGATGCTCGCTTCCCCGGTCACCTGGATCATACTCGCCGTTGTCGCGCTGATCGCCCTGATCTTTGTCGCGGTAAAACGCATTCTTTCCGCGGCCGGGATCGTGGACGATTCCATCGGCGGCATCGTCGGCGTTATTTTTGCCGCCGGCGCCGCGATCGTGAACACCGTGATCGGCGTTATCAACGGCGTGATCCAGTTCCTGTGGGGGAGTTTCGTCGAGCCGTTTATCGGTATAATCGAATGGGTTCTGAACGTGTGCAACGGCGGGTTCGATTCTTTCGGCGACGCCGTGATGAATCTGCTGGGCAATATCGTATCCGGTTTTTTGTCTCTGGGCAAGGTCGTAACGCAGATCATCGACGCGATTTTCGGCACAAACTGGACGGCCGGGCTGAGCGAACTTCAGAACAAGGTTCTCGCGTGGGGGAAAAACGAAAACGCGATCACGATCTCCCGCGAAGCGCCGACCATTAATTACCGGATGGATTACGGCGACGCGTATCAATCGGGCGTCAACTTCGGGAACAAGCTTGAGCAAACGCTTGAGAATTTCGACGACGGAATGAATATTCCGGCCGGCACGGATTATTCGGGCGTGCTCGGCAGCATCGACGGCACGACCGCCGAAATCAGCGACAGCGTTTCTTCCCGCGGGGAAGACGAGCTGGAATATCTTCGTATGATCGCGGAACGCGAAGTCGTCAACAAATACACCACGGCGCAGATCAATCTTGACATGCGATCGGAGGCGACGATCCATTCCGATACGGATATCGACGGATTTTTCAATAAAATGACCGAGGAGCTGCGCGACCAGCTGCTCATTACAGCGGAAAGGCTGCAGGCGTAATGTATTACTTCTATCTCGGCGACGTGCTTCTGCCGGTCACGCCGTCAAAAATGACGACCAAGATCAAGAATAAAAATAAGACGCTGGAGCTGGCGAACGGGGGAGACCTGAATATCCCGAAATCTCCGGGACTGACGGAGATCTCTTTTGAAGCGCTTCTGCCGTCAACTCCATATTCTTTCGCGCGCTATCAGAACGGCGCGACGTTCCGGTCGCCCGCTTTTTATATCGATTGGCTCGAAAAACTGAAAACGGAGCGCAAGCCGTTTGATTTCCTCGTGATACGCTCCGTATCCGCGCGCGTGCTGCTGCAGTACGCGGCGAAGCTGCGGACAATTCAATCGGAGATCCTGCGGGATCTTGACGGAAATGACGACGGACGGATCAATTCCGCCGACGCGAGGATCCTTCTGCAGAACGAAACCGGAGGAATGACCGTGCTTGAGCCGACGGCGATGCGGTGTCTGCTGGAGGAATACACGATCACGGAGGACGCGTCGAGATACGGACGGGATTATCTCGTGTCAATCAAGCTGAAACAGTATCGTGAGTACGAACTCAAGACAGCGACGTATGAAGTGAAAAGTGAAAA